>CAZFKD010000507.1:0-3375 GCA_964519695.1 uncultured Spirochaetaceae bacterium | reverse complement strand
CTCGAGGTGCTGGCCGCCGGCGCCAATGGCGCGGGCGGATCGTGATCGTGATCAGCGGGGGTTCAGCGTCCACGCTCACGCGCTTCGATGAGCATTCGTTCGAATTCATGGAAGCGGGCTTTCCCGTGCGGGAGTTCCCCATTGGCCCACCGCTGAATCCTGCTGAGATCGACGGGATGCAACGCTGCGACGCGAACGGCTGCGAGAGGCACTGTCTGTCCGCAAAATGGATGAACCAGCTCAGCCGATCCATCACGCACTCCGTGGGTCTCAGCAGACGAAGTCGCCCCGCTGATGTCTCGCGCTCTGCGAATTCATGGATCGTCTCCTCGCCGATGGCCACCGGGCCGATGGGGAACTCGACCCAGTAGGGGCTTCGGGGGTGCCGCCAATGGCGCTGCTGGGGCTCGAAGCCGAGCGACTTCATGATCGGGTCGACTCTCCGCGCGAGCCCGATCGGGACGAAGTCGAGGTCGTACGAGACGTACTCCGCGTTCGAGTAGATCGATACGACCGACCCGCCCGACAAGACGACGTCGATGCCGGCGTTCTCGAGCGCCGTGCAGACCAGCGCGGCAAGGTCTTCGAGCGAAGTTTGCTCGTCGATCTCTCTCGCGCGAGTCAAAGCGGCTTGCCCGCTCTGCGGGGTCTTCTTCGTTCAGCGAGATAGCGGTTCCGCTCGGCGGGAGGGAGCGCTTCGAAGGCCTTGCGCAGCAGGGCGCGAAGCTCGGGGCGGAATGGGTAGCGTGGATTCCAGCCATAGAGCCGGGTCTTGCCATTTCGAGAGCTGATCAATGCGCCCGCCCGCTCGAATCGTTCCAGCTGTCGCTGAGCCATGTTGAGGGTCAAGCCATCGAACGTGCGTACGATCGCGGTGGGGTATCCCTCCTCGTAGATTTCGAGATAGATCAGCACCTTCTCGGCGCTGGCGTTGCCGAAGATCCCTTCCAGCATCATGTCCCCTTTGGGTCGAAGTCCGCGTCTCTCCGAATCGGACGACAACCACCCAAGATTGAGGTTATATAACCCACAAACTGGGTGGATGGAAAGGCTCGGGGAACGGCTGGCCGCGCGATCCGCGTCTCTCGGCGAACGCTTCGCGAATCATCCGTGTGCTGACCTGCTCCCCGAGCGTCTCAGCTGAATGTCCCGTTACCGCGGCGATCTCCCGCCCGTACTCCCGGTGCGGCGGCGCTCCGTGCCACAGGGAAACCGGCGACTTCCCGAACTCTCCGAAGTTTCGGCTGGCGGAGGCGGCGGCGGGCGGGTTGCGACTCGGCCACTGTCCGGTGAGACGATCCGCCAAGATCAGCGAGGCGGCAAATTCCGACTACCGAAACTGGGTGCTTCTCATCGATTTCGCATTGGCAATCTGATCATCTGTCGCGTAGAGGCGGTTGATAAAAGCTCGAAGTTCGGCGGTTATTCGCAGGTCGTCATCTGTTGGAGGAAGCGTCATTAATTTCAACGATGCGAAAGCATCCTCGAGCTCAAGGGAAGGTGAGACCCCTTCGCGGATGAATAGTCTGTGGGCATCTATCCACCTTCTCCGATGTGCGTCAGTCACGTTCTCGTATCGATCCACGCCTAACCAATCAAGAACGGATCGGAAGTCATCGACAATGTTGCTTGGGGCTCCGGGGCGAGAGCTATCGCGCGCAAGTTCATCAATGTGATGCCATGCAAACGCTTCGCCGGGGCCAAGGTCACTCGGCGCTGTAGAAAGCTTGTTTGAGACAAACTGGGAAACGATCGAGCGAAGCTCTTGGTCCTCGTCGCATTCTGGAGGCTTGCTTCGATTCATCACGGGATGGTCGCCCTTGTGTCTTATGCGGGTCGCTGCTTTTGGCGGATTGATCTGCATCCATTCGATCGTCTGCTGTGGCGTCAGTCCGGCGGAGCGGCTCCTGAGAATCTCGATTGCGGAGAAAATCAACATGATCGGCGCGGCGATAGGGTGTGCGAGTAATCTTGCGAGCAGTCCAAGAAGGACTCCAGGAAGGGGTCCGTAATTCCAGCCGATTATCGACGCCGCAAAGAATGGTATGACCCACTTGGTCAACGTATAAATCAGCTTGGTGGTGCGAACTGTTCTCGCGTGAAATTCGCGCATGAATCGATCGGTCGCGTCCTGCATATGTTCTTCCTCTCGAACCTATTGGGCGTAGGATGCCCTGTTAAGATTCGCATTTGGGGAAGTACTCTGATGCGTCGATCTGGGACTGCAATTTGTATGAAAGAGTTCACTGGCCAGCAACGAGAACTTGTTGGGCCATGAGCCCCTCGATTTCCCCCGCCGAAAGACCCGCCTCCGCCGCGATCTCCCGCCCGTGCTCCCCGTGCCGCGGCGCGCCGCGCCGCACCGACACCGGCGTCTTCTCGAAATCCCCGAGCGGCCTCGGCTGGCGCAGGCGGCCGGCCGCCGGGTGGTCCATCTCGAAGACGAGCTCGTTCGCGACGACCTGGGGATCGAGATGAATGGTCGCTGGATCGCCGACGGTCGCGTGCGGGACGTCGGCTTCGGCGAGCAGGCGGAGCAGCTCGGCGGTCGTGTAGCGGCGGAGCGTCTCGTCGAGCAGGGCCTGCAGCTCGCGGCCGTGGCGCGCGCGGGGATCGGCCTTCTCGAAGCGTTCGTCGCGGGCGAGGTCTTCGCGGCCGATCGCTCGGCAGAGGGCGGCGAACTCGCGATCCTGGATGTAGCTGATGGCGATGCGGCCATCGGCAGTCGGGCGGATCATGGGCAAGGCCGACTTCAGGAGCGGCGCGGAGACGCCTTCGCCGAGCAGGGTGTAGTTCTGCATTCCGTCGGGCCAGAGGAAGGCGAGACTCGCGTGGAGCATCGAGATCTCGAGATGCTGGCCGCCGGCGCCGCGGGCGCGGGCGAGCAGGGCGGCGGTGATGAGCTGCGCGGTCTGGATCGCGGTGCCCTTGTCGCAGACGACGCTGCGGACGAACTCGGGCTCGCCGGTCTCGAGGTTGGCTTGATGCGTCGCGACGCCGACGTAGGCCTGCATGAGCGAGTCGTAGACGCCGCGCCGGACCATCGGGCCGCGATCGCCGAAGCCGCTGATCGAGACGTAGACGAGCTCGGGATGGCGCGTGCGGTAGCGCTCGGGGCCGATGCCCATGCGCTCGACGGCGCCGGGCCGGAAGTTCTGGACGAAGACGTCGGCGCGGGCGACGAGGCGATCGAGCAGGGCGACGCCGGCGGGCTGGTGGAGATCGATGGCGATCGAGCGTTTGTTGCGGTTGAGGCTCGTGAAGAGGGCGGACAGGCCGCCGCGGCTCGGGCCGATCGTGCGCAGGGCATCGCCCTTGCCGGGCGCCTCGACCTTGATCACGTCGGCGCCCTGATCGGCGAGGATCGAGGTCGCG
>CAZFKD010000506.1:0-3378 GCA_964519695.1 uncultured Spirochaetaceae bacterium | reverse complement strand
TCTGGATCACCTGGGGCATCCACGGCTACTGGTTCAAATGCGAGCCCGAGGCCGAGCGGTTCTTCGAGAAGCATCACGAGGCCTTCATCCGCTCCGTCTTCGCGAACGGCCCGCGCCCCTACGGCGGCCCGCCGGAATCGCCCTGGGCCCCCGTCGACGGCGCCGAGGGCAGCAGCGCCCTCGCCGAATTCGACATGACGAAGGCCTTCTCGCCCGCCGACGTCGACCAGTATGCGGCGGCGTTCTCGGACCCCGGCGCCTGGTTCCACGCCGTCGAATACTATCGCCACGCGCTGCCGTTCCACGTCGCGAAGCCCGACCCCGCCGCCCGCGGCGGCCTGCGTTTCGAGTTCCGCTCGAATCCGCAGGTCGCGGCGATGTGGAAGCATCCGGGCCTGCTCTTCTCGCATCCCGACTGGGCGACGAACTTCATGGTCTTCGCGCCCGAGGACTGGCATCTCCGGTACGCCGGGCCGACTTGTTATTTGTTCAGTCCGTTCCTGGTCCCGCAGGCGTTCGTGGACGGCAAGCTCCCGCCCGACGACTACATCCCGAGCGGGAATCCGTACGCGGACTCGTTTGCCCACCATTTCCCGGACCTGCGGACGCGTGGCGCGCTCTCGGGGCATTTCATTCCGGAGGAGGCGCCGGAGCGGACGAACGAGGTGTTGTTGGCTTTTTTGCCGGGGGAGATCTGAGAAGAAGTTGGTTGATCTTCCATGGATTCGTATCTACTGTAGTGCATACATTTCCTTGAATGGTGAAATGGAATTGAGAGAAGGCGGCGGCCAATCTCTGGAAGCATGGCGTCGACTTCGCCGATGCCGTTGCAGCCGTCGAGGACGAATGGGCGATCGAGACTCCGGACGACCATCCGGAGGAAGAGAGATGGGTTGCCATCGGAATGGATGGTCTCGGCCGAGTGCTCGTCGTCGTCTATTCATGGCGAGATGGGGAAATGCGCCTGATTTCGGCACGGAGATCGAATCCGCGGGAACGGCGACGGTATTCGGACCGTCGATCATGAAGCGATAAAGAAGCACTACGATTTCAGCAAGGGCAAGCGCGGCGCCGTGCTCCCGACGCCCCCGGGCAAAACACGGATCACGATCCGGATCGACGACGACGTGCTCGACTGGTTTCGCGAGCAGGTTCATGCCGCGGGCGGCGGGAACTATCAGACGATGATGAACCAGGCGCTTCGAGAGTACACGGAGGGCAAGGCCGAACGGCTCGAGGAGACCCTTCGAAGGGTGCTCGAGGAGGTGCTTCCGAGCTCGAAGCCGAAGAAGAAGCCGGTAAGGCGGCGGAGCGGCTGATACGGACCGGGGTCGGATCGCCGATCCCCATCGCACGTTTCTAGGCGTTCGGCGCTTGCAGCCTCTTGCGCAAGATCGTCACGATCTCCTCCGCATTCCTCCGCGAGGGCTCCGCGCTCGGCACGAACGCCGAGCCGTGGAACGTCCCCGCGTAGTTGTGGAGCTCGACCGAGACCCCGGCCTCGAGCAGCGTCATCGCATAACGCAGGCCTTCGTCGCGGAGCGGATCGAACTCCATCGTCGAGACGTAGGCGGGCGGCAGGCCCTTCAGGTCTTTCGCGAGGGCGCGGGCCGGCGCGGCGTAGATCGAGGGGATGCCGCGGTGGTTCGGGCCGAGGTAGTGCTTCCAGCTCCAGACGGCGTTCGGGCGGTTCCAGAAGGGCGTGTCCTGGAAGGCCATCATCGAGGGCGTGTCGAGGCGGTCGTCGAGCTCGGGGATCTCGAGCAGCTGGTAGCAGATGGCGGGGCCGCCTTTGTCGCGGGCCATCAGGGCGAGGCCCGCAGCGAGGCCGCCGCCCGCGCTCTGGCCGGCGATCGCGATGCGCGCGGGATCGATGCCGAGCTCCGCGGCGTTGTCGGCGGTCCAGCGCAGGCCCGCATGGCAGTCGTCGATTCCGGCCGGGAAGGGATGCTCGGGCGCGAGCCGGTAGTCGACGCTGACGACGACGGCATCGACGGCGGCGGCGATCGCGTCGCACCAGCCGTCCATCATGTCGAGGGTTCCGAACATGAAGCCGCCGCCGTGGATCTCGTAGATGCAGGGGCGCGGCGCGCTCGCCTTCGACTTCGGCGAATAGATGCGGAGCGGGACGGCGGGCTGGCTGCCCTGCGCGGGAACGGTGCGATCTTCGCGGCGGATGTCCGGATGTTGGGCGGGCGGGGCAGGCGCCGTATCGAGGCGCATCGCGCGCATCGCCTGGATCTTCTCGGCGGTCGAGTAGTCGCCGACGGTCGGGATCTGGGCAAGGAAGGGAAGAAAGTCGGGATCGAAGGCGTATTTCGTCATGCGGTCGACGATAGCAACGCGCGCGGGGCGGCAAGCGCGGCGAACGAGCCGGCACGGGCGCTGCGAAGGCGTCGGGCGCGCCCGGCGCGAAGAAGCAGGGCGGGATCGTCTCGAGCGCCTGGAGGGCGGAGCGATCAGCGGCCGAGCGCCGCCCAGAAGGCGCCGAGCACCGCATAACCCGTCTGCCCGCCGGTCAGCCCCGCGCCCATCTTGTTCATCGTGAAGCCGTAGCCGACGCGGCGGTCTGGATCGGCGAGGCCGAGCGAGCCGCCGCCGCCGGGGTGGCCGAACGCGCGGGGCGAGGGCGAGAAGGGCATCGACTCGCTGCGGAGCATGAAGCCGAGGCCGTAGCGGATCGGGAGGCCGCCGAGCGTCGCGTCGGGGCCGGAGGCCTGCTCGGCGATCGCGCGCTCGATCGTCTCCGGCTCGAGGATGCGGACGCCGTCGAGGGCCCCGCCGCAGGCGAGCGCGCCGTAGATGCGGGCGAGGGCGCGGGCCGTGCCGTGGCCGCCCGTGGCCGGGAGCTCGGCGCTGCGCCACTCGGGCGAGTTGACGGCGCCGCTCGGGGAAGGCGGATTGTCGAACGCGGCGCCGACCATCGTCGTCGGATCGCTCATGTCCCGCATGAACTGCGCGAGCGGGCCTTTGAAGCGCGGTGCGCCCGCCTCGCCCTCCCGGCGCGGCGGGATGAGGTTCCCGATCATGTCTGCGACGCGGGCGTGCTCTTCGGCGGGGAGCCCGATGTGATAGTCAGCGCCGAGGGGCTCCGCGACGTCTTCGCGGAACATCCGGCCGAGCGTGCGGCCGTCGATCCGGCGGACGACCTCGCCGACGAGATGGCCGAAGGTGACGGGCGAATAACCGTGCTTCGTTCCGGGGGTCCACCAGGGCTCGCTCTCGGCGAGCCCGGCGCAGTAGCGTGCGACGGGGGCGTCGAGGTCGAGGCGGCCCTGCTCGACCAGGCGGTGGGCGCAGATCGTCGTCATGCCCTTGGTCGCCGAGTAGGTGTTGACGAGGGTGTCGCGCTGCCAGGGGCGCGTGCGCGCGGCGTCG
>CAZFKD010000505.1:0-3401 GCA_964519695.1 uncultured Spirochaetaceae bacterium | reverse complement strand
CGAAGTCGCTACCCGAGATGGAGAAGAAGGGCACGCCGGCCTCACCGGCGACCGCACGCGCGAGCAGCGTCTTGCCGGTCCCGGGCGGACCCACGAGCAGGACGCCCTTCGGAATCCGGCCGCCGAGGCGCGTGAACTTCTTCGGCTCGCGCAGGAACTCGATGATCTCCTCGAGCTCGGTCTTCGATTCTTCGATGCCGGCGACGTCCTTGAACGTCACGGCCTGGGCGCTCTCGGTCAGCAGGCGCGCCTTCGACTTGCCGAAGCTCATCGCCTTGCCACCGCCGCCCTGCATCTGGCGGATGAAGAAGATCCAGAGCCCGACGAGCAGGACGAGCGGGAACCACATCACGAGCGTCTGGCGCCAGAAGCCGCCCTCGTCCGGGGGCTGGACGTCGGTCTTGATGCCGAGGCGCTTGAGATCCGCGAGGAAGTCGGCCGTGATGACGGTCGGCGGCGCGTAGCTGGTGAACTTGCGGCCATCGACGAGCTTGCCCTCGATATGGCCTTCCTCGATCGTGACCGACTCGATCTCGCTGCGGGCGACGCTCTCCATGAAGTCGCTGAAGGCGACCTTGTCCGGCACCGGCTCGTTCTGCTTCAGCGTCGTGAACAGGAGGAGCATGACCACGAGGATCACGACCCAGAGGGCAAGATTCTTGTAGAACTGCTGATTCACTCGATGCTCCGTTCGAACCGCCGGATCCGCCCGAACTGGGCTGCTCCGACGCTCGGCCGCCGACCTCGGGCGGCGTCACAGGCGCGTGAGAAGAAAACGGAAGTCGGAACCTGGCTCACCCGGCCTGGTTCACACCCGGCCCGCTCCGCCCGGACGCCGCGGCTCGGTCCGCGGGCAGCGTGCGCGCCATTTTTTCTTCGTTTTCATTTTTCCCTGAGGACCCTAGCACCGGGACGCTGCCTCGACCTTCTCGGTCGGCTTCGGTCGGGCTCGCAGCCGACGCGTTCGCCATCGGCGGCGCCAGCTCGAAATGATCCGCGACGCGTCGCAGTGAGAACCCCCCGGGCAATTCCAGCTGCTTGTCTCTCCCTGCCGAGCGCCCCCGGCACAGGAACACGAGGACCCGGAGCAGCACGACCCTCGACACGTCCCGCCCGAGGCCCGCTTCGATGAGCGCCTTTCGGACCACCCGCCGCGCGAGCGCTTCAGGGAGCGCCGGCCAGTCGTCGAGCACGAAATGCATCACCGGCGCTCGCCAGTCGAGCCGCTCCGCGGCCGCCTCCGCCACGCGCGCCTCGATCCAGCTCCGATCCTCCCTTGCTGCTTCGGCCAGATCGCCGAGCGTCCTGAGGAGCTGGGGATTGAAATGGGTCGTCAACTCGGGGAGAACGTCGAG
Organism: uncultured Spirochaetaceae bacterium; assembly: GCA_964519695.1. Taxonomy (GTDB): domain Bacteria; phylum Myxococcota_A; class UBA9160; order UBA9160; family UBA4427; genus UBA4427. The sequence goes on along the minus strand of CAZFKD010000505.1, from coordinate 2,046 downwards.
TCGCAGGCGATTGCGCGCGTAGCGTCGATCGCGGTTCGAACGGTCCTCGCGCCAGACCAGGGCACGTCGTCCGGCCCAGCGCGCAATCGCATCGGGCGAGACGGCGAGCAGCGGCCGCCACCAGCGCCCATCGGCGCTGCGGGGCGCCATGCCGGCGAGGCCGTCCGGGCCGGTGCCGCGCAGCAGGCGCAGCAGCAGCGTCTCCGCCTGGTCACCCGCATGATGGGCGGTCGCGATCACGTCGCAGCCCGCCTCGGCTGCGATCGCCTCGAGCGCGGCGCGCCGCAGATCCCGCGCCGCCTCCTCGAGCGTCGGACGCGTCCGGCTGGAGCCCGCGCCCCGGCGCAGGGCCGTCGGATCGATCCGGCGCGTGTGGCCCGCGAGCCCGGCGGCCCGCGCGAGCGCCTCGACGGCGGCGGCGTCGAGATCGGCTTCGGAGCCGCGCAGTCCGTGGTGGACATGGCCGACCACGAGCTCGAGCCCCGAGCGCTCCGCGCACACGACGAGCAGATCGAGCAGCACGCACGAGTCGCGCCCGCCCGAGACCGCGACGAGCACCCGTCGCCCCCGCAGCCCCTGCGCCGCGACCTCACGGCCGAACAGGCGATCGAGGCGCTCGCCCGGGGCGGCGCTGCGGCGCTCGGATCGGGAATCGCTCATCCGTGCGAGCATAGACGGCAGGTCGCGCACCGCCGCGCGCCCGACCGATGCCCGCTGCGAGCCGCGCTCCCGCGCCCCGCCCGCCGAGGGCCGATTCCGACTCCGCCCCGCCCGACGACGTCGGGCGCTGGATCGCCTACTGGGCCGAACGCCAGCCCGATGCACTCGCCTGGACCGATGGCGAGCGCCGCTGCTGCTACCGCGAGGCCGCCGACCGCGTCGATCTGCTCGCGACCTGGCTCGCGCGCGCGGGGGTCTCGCCCGGCGATCGTGTCGCGCTCTGGCTCGCCAATCGCGGCGCGGTGCTCGAAGCGGTCTTCGCCTGCGCGCGGCTCGGGGCGATCGTCCTGCCAATCAATTCCCGTCTCACGCCCTTCGAGGTCGCCTTCCAGCTGACCGACGCTTCACCGCGCGTGCTGCTCGTCGAGCGGGATCAGCGCACCCGCGCCGACGAGGCGATCGCCCAGCGCGGGTCGGACGGAAAGACGCCCGCGCCTCTCTGCCTCGCGGTCGGCGCGCCCGGCCCGGCCGGGCAAGACGCCTACGAGGCGGCCCTCGCCGGCGTCGTCCCGGATCCACCGATCCACCAGGCGGATCCCGAGGACCCGATGATCCTGATGTACACCTCGGGTACGACGGGCCTGCCCAAGGGCGCGCTGCTGCCCCACCGCAAGACGCTCTTCAACAGCCGCAACGCCCGCGCCTGCTTCGAGATCCGGCGCGACGATCGCGTGCTCGTCGTCGCGCCGCTCTTCCACTCCCTGGGCCTGCAGATCCTGGCGCTCCCGGCGCTCTATTGCGGGGCGGGCGTCGTGATCCAGGAGGGCTTCGACCCCGAACGGGTCTGGCGCGCGATCGAGGCCGAAGACATCAGTTATGTCGGCGGCGTCCCGACCGCCCATCGCCGGCTGCTCGATGCCCTCGAAGCACGGGCGGGCGACGCGCCCTGCCCGCCGCGCCTGCGCTTTCTCTTCACCGCCGGCGCCGCGGCCCCGGCCGAGCTGATCCGCGCCTATCATCGCCGCGGCCTCGCGATGCTCCAGGGCTACGGCCAGACCGAGACCTCCCTGCTCACCTGCCTGCCCGCCGACCGCGCGCTCGACAAGGCGGGCAGCGTCGGCCGCCCCCTCCCGCATCATGCCCTGCGGCTCGTCGATCCCGCCACGATCGAGGGGCCGGTCGAGCGCTGGCGCGACGTCCCGCCGGGCGAGATCGGCGAGGTCGTCGTGCGCGGGCCGATCACGATGCTCGGATACTGGCAGCGACCCGAGGCGACGCGCGAGACCCTGCGCGGCAACTGGCTCCGCACGGGCGACCTCGCGACGCGGGACGCCGACTTCGACCTGGTGCTCGTCGGCCGCGCGCGCGAGATGTACATCTCGGGCG
>CAZFKD010000504.1:0-3401 GCA_964519695.1 uncultured Spirochaetaceae bacterium | reverse complement strand
TCAGATCGGCCATCGCGGCCATCGAGAAGCAAGGCTCGGCGTCGCCCGGGGCCCAGAGGAGGACGGCGGTCGCGGGCTTGCCGTCGCGGCCCGCGCGCCCGGCCTCCTGCAAGTAGGCCTCGAGGCTGCTCGGCATGTCGAAATGGACGACTAACCGGACGTCGTCCTTGTCGACGCCCATGCCGAAGGCGTTCGTGGCGGTGACGATGCGGATGTCGCCGCGGATGAAGTCGTCCTGGCGCTGGCGGCGTTCATCGACCTCGAGCCCGGCGTGGTAGTGCTTGGCAGAATGGCCGAGAGCCGTCAGCTGGTCGGCGATCTCTTCCGTGCGGCGCCGGCTGCTGCAGAACACGATCGCCGAGCCGTCCTGGAGTTGCTCCTGCAAGAGGTCGATGACCGTATGTAGGCGATCCGCCGGCGGAACCTGCCGCACCTCGTACGCGAGGTTGACCCGGGCCGAGCCGCCATCGACGAGCTCGACGCGGTGGCCGCTGAACTGCTGCGCGTGCTCGATGATCTCGCGAGTTGCGTCGGGTTGAGTCGTCGCGGTGAAGAGGAAGACGGGCGGCATTGTACCGGTCTGGGTGATCCGCCGGATCGCCTGGAGCACGTAAGGGTAGTCGGTCCGGAAGTCGTGGCCCCACTGCGACAGGCAGTGGGCCTCGTCGAAGACGACCGCGCCGATCTCGCGGCTCTTCAGGAGTCGTACGATGCCGCGATTTCGAAGCTGCTCGGGGGATAGGTAGAGAAGACCGCAGGCGCCCGTCCGAACCTCTTCGAGAACCTGGGGCCGCAGCAGGCTCGGCAACCCGCTGTAGATCGCGCGGGCATGGGGAATGCGGTCCTTGAGCGAGTCGACCTGGTCCTTCATCAGCGACTGCAAGGGCGAGATGACGAGCGTCAGCTGTCCGAGCAGGCGATAGCGCGCCTCCGCGGGCACCTGGAAGCAGAGCGACTTGCCGCCGCCCGTCGGCAGAATTCCGAACGTCGACTGTTCGCGCAGACCACGGGCGACGAGGTCACGCTGAAGCGATGTGCCGTCGGCGAGCGCCGGCTCTTCCCGGTAGGCATCGAATCCGAAGACCTCGCGGAGCCAATGGTCCGGGCGCAGGTTGGTCGTGCACCACGCGCAGAATGCGTCCTGGCACGCGGTCGCCCGCAAGTCGCGGGCCATCGTGCGGATCTCGGGCCAGCTCTCGCGCACCCAGCGCGGTAGGACCGAGCCAGCCTCGTCCTGGACCCGGAGCCATGCGTCGAGCAGAACGTGGGACATGTCGATGCGGGGCGGCGATAGGCGGGGGCTGTTGGCGCAAACGCGGCTGTGCCAGCGGGTTCGAAGATCGCTGCGGTCGTTCGTTTCCCAGGGCCAGCCGTTCTGTTCGTAGAGGCGACGCCAGCCTTCTCGGGCATGAGCTGGGAGATCGGCGACCGGGATCAGGGGCGAGGGCTCCCACGCGGCGATGGCATCTTCAAGCACGCGCTCCGAGGCGCGGACGTCCGAGAGCGGGCTCGGGCGGGCATCGCGGACGAGGCGATCGTCCTTGACCAGGCGGTGATAGGGGCGGCGGGGGAAGGCTAGGACCGACAGCTCGAGGGTGTCGAGGGTCGGCAGGCGGAGCAGTGGCGAGTCGGGGGCTCGCTCCGCGATGGCAGGACGGTCGAAGCGGTGGAGGTTGTGGCCGACGAGGATGTCGTCTGGGCGAAGCGAAGCGGCGAGGTCTCGGTGGGCTTTCTCGAAGGTCGCGCCGCGGTCGCGCTCCCATAGGCGTTCTTCGCCGTCTCGGCGGGCGGCCAGGGCGTGGAAGACGCCGTCGTGGCCGAGCTCGATGTCGATGAAGAGGAAAGGCAGGACGGGCCTCGCGGGGGGGCGACTAGCGACTCAGGCGGGAATTGTAACGGGCAGAGGAAATTTTTCCGGGAACTCCCGGCAATCAGGTCGATTTCCAAGTCGAAGCCTGCATCGCCGCCCCGCGCGCTTTTTCATGCGCGTCGATCCGCTGCCAATGCAGCGCCTGCCATCGGATCCTCCTGGGGATATGCGATCGCCGCATCGAAGAACAAACTCCGCCAACGCCCCTCGAGCGGCTCCAGGACATCGGCACCCCTCCAGACCATCCCCCGCGAGGCCTCGACCTGCGAATAAGCCCACGCGGCGATCCGCTCGGAGGCTGCACGATCGTGCAGCACGCTCGCGGCGTCGAACTCCATCTCCAACGAAGCGCCGTGCTCCCGCGTGCGTGCGAGCCAGGCCTCGAGATGATCCTCTGCGGCCAGATGGTCGGACTTGCGCAGGTTGCATCCGGAGTGCGCGAGCACGAGATTGTGCCCCAGGTCGATCGGATAAATCGCCCAGGGCACGAAGTGATCCACGTGCCCCTCGGCGAGGAGACGCCGCTCGCAGTAGAGGCAGCGCCCCTGCTGAGCCTCCCGAAGAATCCCAGCACAACGGGCGAACAGCCGGGCGTCCCGTTCCTGCCCGAAGAGGAAGGCGTAGAGATCTACTCCTTCGCCCAGCAGCTGCGCGTTGTGACGCCGGACGTATCGGACCCAGGCTCCGCGAACCAGCTCCACGACTAGCGAGTGATGCGCGCGCAAGCAGAAGGCGACTCCCGGCAGAAGCTCGATTTCGCTGCCGCGCCGGACATTCTCGTAAAGGAACGGTAAGGAGCTGCGCCCCACCGTCTGAAGCTTCCAGAGGGGCATCACTCGAACGGTGTGCGCCACGTCTCGGATGAGCTGTTGCCACGCGTTCTGGTCGCGGCGCAGACGAGCCAGCGATCCGCGAAATCGATTACGAACATCCTCGATGCGATTCAAGATCGCGGCAGGCTTACCGGCATTCTGACGAAGGCGTCCGTGGCCGCGAAAGGAGACTCCCTGGAGCCAGTACAGCTCGACGAAACGCTCGGCGATCTCATTCGTCGAGAGTCGAAGCGGTGCGCCCGAATCATCCCCACGCAGAACCGCGAGATCAGCCAGCGCGTGGAGGAGCGCGTACTTGTAGGTGGCGACGAAGCTTCCTTCGCTCAGGATGCGCTGAACGTTACGCAGAAACGTGATCTGCTCGTCCGCGCTCGGCGGTCCGTGCGTCAAGAGCCGTCTCTCCGCCAGTAGGCCGCGCGTTGCGGAAGAACCCACCGGACTCCGCCCCGCGGATCCTCGACATCGCCTGCGTACCGCGGGATCACGTGGACGTGAAGATGAGGGACGGTCTGTCCGGCCGACTCGCCGAGATTCATCCCGACATTGAAGCCATCGGGGATGTGGCGCTCGAAAATCGCGGCACGAGCCGTAGCGATGGCCTCTGCGAGCTCGTGCTGCTCTTCTGGAAGGGCATCAAACCACGTCGCGACGTGACGCCTCGGCACCAGGAGTGCGTGACCAGGCGAGAGCGGGAACCC
>CAZFKD010000503.1:0-3419 GCA_964519695.1 uncultured Spirochaetaceae bacterium | reverse complement strand
CCCACCGGCGCTGCGCGGCGCTCGGTCGACGATATCTTCACAGCCTCTGAGCGGGCCGGCTTCACGCGCGATGCGAGATCCCGGCTGCGGCTTTGGCCGTGGCTCGACGAAGCGGAGCGGAGCCGAAAGGCGGATGCGTGGCGTCGTCCCCGCCGCGGCCGGGCCAGAATGAGAGTGGCCCCGCCCCCCGCGTGCTGTACACGGAGAACGGGGCCGGCCCCCCAAAAAACTTTCGGCGCCGCCTCAGATCGCGCGCCGGGATCTTGCGTTCAGGACGGCTTGCTCGCCGACCCGGAATTCGAGCCCGACGGCTGCTGGCCGCCGGCCTGGGCCGGATTCGACTTCGCCGCGGCGTTCGCGCTCGCCTGCGGTCGGCCCATGCGAACGTTGCCGTTCAGCTGGGCGCCCTCTTCCATCACGATGTTCGGTGCCATCAGATCGCCGGTCACGACGGCGGATTTGTGGAGCACGATCTGGCTGCTCGCCTGGATGTCGCCGTCGACCTGGCCACTGACCATCACGCAGACGGACTTGATCGAGGCGTGGATCTTGCCGGACTCGCCGACGATCAGCGTGTTCTCGCTGGAGATCTCGCCGGTGAAGGTGCCGTCGATGCGGACGGTGTCGCGAAAGGAGAGCTTGCCCTCGAACTCGGAGCCCTGGTCGATGAAGGCGGTCAGGTTCCCGAAGGCCGCGGCGCCGGTCCCCCCACCACTCGAGCTGGAATCCATCGCGCCCCCCGTCTTGCCTCGACCGAATCCGCTGATCGCCATGTGTCGCCTATGCCTCCGCTGCTGATGGCCCGGGTTGGGTTGCCTTGTGTTTGCTGTTCGACCCGGGCAGCGAGGATCTTGAGCGGCTTTTCTCCGATTCGAGTGAAGGCGGAACGACTTGCGAGAATCTCTGCATCGGTGTGACGAAGACCACCCAGCGGGCAGGCGGCGGGTCGGCAGACTAGACTGGCCGCGCCATGCAGAAACCCGCGCCGGAAGGCGGCGAGCCCGGCCTCCTCCTCGCCCGCGCCATCGAGAACGACCGCATCCACTCGGGATATCTCCTGACCGGCCCGAACGCGGCGGGCGCGCGCGTCGCGCTCGGCTTCGTCCGGGCGCTCGTCTGCGAATCGGGCTCGGGCCGCGCCTGCGAGCGCTGCGGCAGCTGCCGAAAGTCCCAGGAATCCGCGGCGGCGGAAGGCGCGGCGCCCGGCATCGCTCTCGACGGCAAGGGCAAGCGCGGTCCGACCTATCGCCATGTCGGCGACCATCCGGACCTGCTCTACGTCGCGCGCGGCGCGGACGACACCCGCATCACCATCGCCCAGATCCGCGATCTGCAGGGCGCGCTGCGGCTGCGCGGCTTCGACGGCGGGCGGCGGGCGGCGATCATCGACGGCGCAGAATGGCTGAACGCGAGCGCGCAGAACGCGCTGCTGCGCATCCTCGAAGAGCCGCCGCCGCGCACGACGCTCGTGCTCGTCGCCGCGCGGCCGACGGCGGTGCTCGCGACGATCCGCTCGCGCTGCGTGCGCGTCCGGCTGCCCCCCGAGCTCGAGGCGGGGCTCCGCGATCCCGAGACCCCTGCGAAGACGAGCGAGCTCGTCGAGCTGCTCGACGGGCTGCGCGGGCGCAGCGTGTCGCAGATCCTCGACGCGGCGGAGGCCTATCGCGGGGCGCGCGCGGAGTCGGCCGAGGCGGTGACGCAGCTGATCGAAGTCTCCGGCGCCTGGCTGCGCGAGCGCGTGACGGCGCAGGTCCTGCGGGGCGAGCGACCGACCCTGCGCGCCCTCGACGCCCACCGCAGCCTGCAGCAGCTCCGGCGCGATCTCGTCCAGCGCAACGCGAATCCCCAGATGGTGGCCGAGCGGCTCTTGTTCGGGCTGCGGGATGCGGTCGGCTGAGATGTGGCTCGATAGTCATTGCCACCTCACGGCCGATCGATTCGACGACGACCGGGGCGCCGTCCTCGAGCGGGCGTTCGCGGCGGGCGTCGAGGCGCTGATCTCGATCGGCTCGGGCTACGGGGTCCGCGGCAACGCCGAGGCCATCGCGCTCGCCGAGCGCGATCCGCGCATCCACGCGACGGTCGGCGTCCATCCCCACGACGCCGCCGCGCTCGACGATGCCGGCCGAAGCGCTCTGCGCGCCGCGCTCGATCATCCGCGCGTCGTCGCCGTCGGCGAATGCGGCCTCGACTACCACTACATGAACTCGCCGCGAGAGATCCAGCGCGCCGTCTTCGCGGAGCAGGTCGCCCTCGCCCGCGAGAAGGCCCTCCCCGTCTCGATCCACGTCCGCAGCGACGACGAGAGCGCCTACGACGATCTGCTCGCGATCTGGATCGCCGAGGGCGGCCGCGCCCTCGAAGGCGTCCTGCATTGCTACACCGGCTCGCTCGCCTTCGCGCGCCGCGCCCTCGACGAGGGCTTCTGCGTGTCCTTCTCCGGCATCGTCACTTTCAAGAAGAGCACGGACCTGCGCGAGGTCGCCCGCGCGGTCCCCCTCGACCGCCTGCTCGTCGAGACCGACGCGCCCTTCCTCGCGCCCGAGGGCCATCGCGGCCGGCGCAACGAGCCCGCCTGGGTCCCGCTCGTCGGCGCCGTCCTCGCGGCGCTGCACGGTCTCCCGACCGACTCGATCGCCCATGCGACGACGCAGAACGCGCGCCGCCTCTTCCGCCTGCCGGGCAGCGAGAACGCTCTGGGCGCAGGCCCCGCGAAACGAACCCTGGGAGCGCCGGACGAATGACGCTGATTGCATCGGATCCCGCGATCGCGGACCGCCTCGCCCTCGCCCGCGAGGTCGCGGGCCGCGCCGGCGATCTGCAGCGCGAGCGCTACGAGACCCGGCTCACGATCGCGTCGAAGGGCGCATCGATCGATCTCGTGACGGAGGTCGATCGCGCCTGCGAAGCGCTGATCGTCGGCGCGATCCGCAGCGCCTTTCCCCTCGACGCCATCCTCGCCGAGGAGGGCGGGACCGGCGCGGGCCCCGGCGCCGACTTCTGCTGGATCGTCGACCCGCTCGACGGGACCACGAACTTCGCCCACGGCTTCCCGCGCTTCTGCGTCTCGATCGGGATCGAGCGCCGCGGCGAGCGCGCGATCGGCGTCGTGCTCGATCCGCTGCTGCGCGAGCGCTTCGAGGCGGTCCGCGGCGGGGGCGCCTGGCTCGGAAGCCGCCGCCTCGCGGTGTCGAGCGAGGCGGAGCTCGGGCGCGGACTGTTCGCGACCGGCTTTCCGTACGACGTCCACGAGAGCGACGACGACAATCTCGAGGCCTTCGCGCGGGTCGTGAAGTCGGCGCGCGGGATCCGCCGCGACGGCAGCGCGGCGCTCGACCTCTGTTATGTCGCCGCCGGCCGGATCGATGGCTACTGGGAGCGCAAGCTCCACGCCTGGGACGTCGCCGCCGGCATCCTGC
>CAZFKD010000502.1:2825-3426 GCA_964519695.1 uncultured Spirochaetaceae bacterium | reverse complement strand
GTCGCCGAGCTGTCCCGTCAGCATCAGGCCTCGGCCATGCGAGAGATTCGCTTCCAGCGAGAGGACCTCTCCGCCCCCCTCGGTCCAGGCGAGGCCGTTGACGAGCCCGATCTCGGATTGCTTGCTGGCGTTGTCGTTGCGATACGGCGGCGGGCCGAGAAACCGGTCGAGCGACTTCGTGTTGATGACGACCTCGGCGAGATCGCCCTCGGCGCGCTTGCGGGCGACCTTGCGGCAGATCGCGGCGACCTGGCGTTCGAGATGGCGTACGCCGGCCTCGTAGGTGTACTCGCTGCAGAGCGACTGGACGGCGCCCTTCGTCCAGCTGATCTGGTCGACCGACATCCCGTGCTCTTCGACCTGGCGGGGGATGAGGAAGTTCGTGGTGATCTCGGCCTTCTCTTCCGGCGTGTAGCCGGAGAGCCGGATGACTTCCATCCGATCGCGCAGCGGGGCCGGGATCGGCTCGAGCATGTTCGCCGTCGCGATGAAGAGGACCTTCGAGAGGTCGTACTCCAGCTCGAGGTAGTGGTCGGCGAAGGAGTCGTTCTGCTCGGGGTCGAGGACCTCGAGGAGCGCCGAGGAGGGGTCCCCGCGGAAG
>CAZFKD010000502.1:0-2815 GCA_964519695.1 uncultured Spirochaetaceae bacterium | reverse complement strand
AACATCACGCGCGAGAGGTCGAAGGGCGTGTTCAGGAAATGATCGCTGAACTCGCAGTTCTGCTCGGGATCGAGGACCTCGAGCAGGGCTGCCGAGGGATCGCCGCGGAAATCCGCGCCGAGCTTGTCGATCTCGTCGAGCATCATCACGGGATTGCTCGTACCGGCCTGCTTGATGCCCTGGATGATGCGTCCCGGGAGCGCGCCGACGTAGGTCCGGCGATGGCCCCGGATCTCCGCCTCGTCGCGAACGCCGCCGAGCGAGACCCGTACGAACTCGCGACCCATCGCGCGCGCGATCGAACGACCGAGCGACGTCTTGCCGACGCCCGGCGGGCCCGCGAAGCAGAGGATCGGCCCGCGCGAGTCCTGGCGGAGCTTGCGGACGCCGAGGAACTCGAGGATGCGATCCTTCACGATCGACAGATGCGCATGATCCCGATCGAGGATCGCGCGCGCGTCGTCGAGCCCGAGCCGATCGACCGACTGCCGATCCCAGGGCAGATCGACGACCCAGTCGAGATAGTTCCGGACGACCTGGGCCTCGGGGCCGTCGGGATGCATCCGCTCGAGGCGACGCAGCTGGCGCATCGCCTCTTCACGGCTGGCGTCCGACAGATTCGCCTCTTCGACCTTGAGCCGATAGTCGTCGAGCTCGTCGGCGCGCGGGTCGACCTCGCCGAGCTCGCTCTGGATCGCGCGCAGCTGTTCGCGCAGGAAGGTCTCGCGGTGGTCCCGGGAAGGCTCCTCCGCGACAGGGCGATGGAAATCCGCCCGCGTCGACGTCGCCTCGAGATCGCGCTTGAGAAGAGCATCGACACGGCGCAGCCGGGCCAGGGAATCCTGGATCTCGAGGACCTCCTGGGCTTCCTCGAGTCGCAGCCGGAGATTCGACGCGACGAGGTCGGCGAGCCGGCCGGGGCTCTGGACGTTGGTCGTGATCGCGAGGACCTCGGGCGGGAGGTTCTTCAGCGGCAGCAGCTCTTCGACCCGCGCTCGAACGGCCCGGGTCAACGCCTCGCCTTCGACCGTCCATTCGTCGCTGCCGTCTTCGGCCGAGGCGAAGGCAGAGACGCGAACACGCGTGCACTCCGCGTGTTCGATCACCGACTCGATGCGGGCCTTGCCGAGTCCCTGCACCAGGACCTTGAGGCGCCCGTCGGTCATCTTGAGGGTCCGCAGGACCGTCGCGACGGTGCCGATGCGGTGGAGGTCGTCCGGATCCGGATCGACCGTCTCGGGATTGCGCTGCGCCACGAGCAGGATCAGGCGGTCGCCGCGCTGCGCCTCTTCGACGGCCGCGATCGAATGGCCTCGCTCCACGAAGAGCGGAAGCACCATGTACGGGAAGACGACGAATTCGCGAAGCGCGAGGACCGGAAGCTCTTCCGGAAGATGGTCGGCCGGGGGCGTGCGTTCCATGGAAGCATTAGCGGCTGCGAGCGGGTCGACTTGAGGCGCGAGATTCGTTTCGGCGTCGCGAGTTGAAACACGCCGGGCATCGGCAAGACGGCGGCAGCTTCACGGAACGATGTGCATCGAATCGACTCAATCCAGCGGTACGAAACGCTGTCCCGAGACCTCGAGCAGAAAGGGTCTTCGCCGCGCGTTGCCGTCGGGTCGCATCGCGAGCGATCCGGAAGCGCCCGGGAACGACCGCATCTCGAGCAATCCTTCGAGCACCGACTTCCGATCGCGTCGACGATCCGAGAGCTGCTGGATTACGAGACCTGCCGCGTCGTAGCCCTGCGCAGCATAGGCATCGGGCTCGGCATCGAACGTACGTCGATACGCGTCGACGAAATCGCGGACGACGTCGACGTCGCTCGCAGCGAAGAAGGGCGTGCTCACGATCGCTCCGGAGACGTGCCGATCCGCACCGCGAAGCAGATCTGAATCGAGCCAGTCGCTCGAGCCGAGCAGATGCGGGCCGCGGATCCCCTGCAGCGCCAGGCCCGGCGCGATCATCGCGACCGCCTCCGCGGAATCGGGAATGAAGAGTACGTCGAAGTCGACGATCGGAGGCAGCGGCTCTCCTTCCGGCCCCAAAGTCTCGAACGCCGCGCGCCGTGCCGCCGCCGCCTGCGCCGGAGGCAGCGATCGCGCCGCCTCGACCGCACGATCGCGCATCGCGATCGCCTGGCGTTCTCCCGCGCTCAGGAATCGATATCCGACCATTTGCTTGATCACGTTCGAGAAGTCGGTCTCCTCGGGCGCATAGCTCGTCAGTGCGACGAGTTTGCCGCCGCGCGCGACGACGGCGTCCGAATAGAGCTTGCGCATGCCGCGCCCGTAGCGCGTTCGGGGATAGAGGACTCCGAATCGCCGCGCTGAAAGCCGATCGAACGCATGGCCCACGAGCACGTCGACCTCGTCGGCGGGCGTCGTACGGGTGCGCAGCACGAACTTCCGGCCCGCCGTGACGTCTTCCCGATTCGAGAGGGTGACGAGCGGGATGCCCGATTCCTCGGCCGCTTCCGCGGCGGCCATCGCCTCGTCGCTGAAGACCGGACCGAGAATCGCCACGACGTCCTCTGAACGCGCGAGCTCGCGGACCGCTGCGGCGGCGCGTGCCGGATCGCCGCCCGAATCGCGGACGACGAGCCGGACATTCGGGCCGCGATCCCGACCGGAGCGCGGTTCCATTCGGATCCGAGGGTCCGAATCCGTCTGCTCGTCCTCCGCATCGAAGACACCGGCGGCGACGAGGATTCCGCGCAGGCTGGCTTCGCCGAACTCGGCGAAGTCGCCCGAGAGCGGCAGGACGACGCCGAGCGTGCCCTCGGCGTCGCGCGTGTCGCGCCGGGTCGTCTGGG
>CAZFKD010000501.1:0-3432 GCA_964519695.1 uncultured Spirochaetaceae bacterium | reverse complement strand
TGTGCATGAAGTCGACGCGCAGCGTGATCACGAAGTCTTCGCAGGCGTGCATGCGGCCGCGGATCCGGTAGCGGCGCTTCGGATCGATGCGCGCATGCAGATAGAGGTTGTCCTGATTCGGGCCGCCCCACTGCGAAACGAGATCGTTCGAGCGGTGGAAGAAGGGCGCCGTCGTGTCGAAATGGCCGGTCGCATAACCGAGCCAGCAGGCGACCTGCTCCGCGAGATGGGCGATCGCCTCGGCGCCGTCGCCGGCGCCCTGCGGATAGGGCGCGCGCAGGACCTCTTCGCCGAGGGACTCGATGCGGCGGCAGAAGGTCTGCCAGGCGGCGAGCTCCGCGGGCGGGGCGGCTTCGGCGTCGTGCGGCTCGGATCGGCTCAACTCTCGCTCCTCGTCCGGGCGACGCGAAGCGCGCGTCGTGCTCCGAGCACGATCGCACAGCTCGGCCCTGCCAACACGGCGCGAACGGCATCCGTCATTCGACCCGATCTCGTCGAATTCCCCCGCGCGGTGGCGATCCCGGCGGCGCGCGATAGGGTCCCCATCGAAGCTCGTGGCGCTCGACCATGGGAGGAAGCGCCTTGTCCGTCGCATCCCCGCGCCGGGTCCGAGAGCTCATGCATGGCGACGTCCTCACGGTCTCGCCCGAGACCCCCCTGCCCGATCTCCAGCGCCGCTTCGCGAGCGCGCGCGTGGGCGCCCTCCCGGTCGTCGATGCGAGCGGCCGGATCCTCGGGCTCGTGTCGCGCTTCGACGTCATGCGCCGATTCTCGTTGGAGCAATCGCTGGCGGAGCTCGCCGACAGCGACTTCGACCAGACCCTCGGCATGAAGGACAACGACGACTCGATCGCGGCGATCGCCGCCGCCGTCGGGAGACGGCTCGCCGGCATGTACGCGCGGGACGTCATGATCGGGGACGTCTTCGTGATCGGACCGGATGCGACGCTCGCCGAGGCCGCCCGGATCATGACCGAGCGGAGATTCCATCGCCTCCCCGTCGTCGAGGCGGGCCGACTCGTCGGCATTCTCAGCGCCTTCGACTTCATGCGGCTCTACGCGTCGAAGGGCGATTGATCTCCGGATCAGGGCCCCGACGCGAACCCGCCGCGGAGTCGCCGTCACGGAGCGCTGGAGCGGAGTCGCTCGCCATCGCCGCACGACTGCCGGGGCGAGCACGTCCGAGAAGGCGACGACCTTCAGCGCCCACCCGCGCCGAGCAGCTGCTCGGCGCGCGCGCGCTGGAAGGTGATGCAGGTCGAATCGGGCGGGATCTCTTCGAGCGGACGCGCGACCAGCGCGGGCGTGATCGCGACGCTCTCGGCGTCCGCGCGCAAGGCGTCGAGATCGAATCCGTAGAGCGCGGCCGCATTCTCGCCGAGCAGCATGCGCACCTCGTGCTCCGGCAGGTCCGAGAAGGCGAAGCGCATGTTCTCGCGCGAATGGGGATGGCAGCCTTCGGAGTGGGGATAGTCGTTGCCCCAGAGGATCCGATCGACGCCGACGACGTCCCGGCCCGCGACGTCCGCCGGCCCCGGAAAGCTCGCGCCGTACCAGCAGTTCCGCTTCGCATAGAAGGAGGGGAGCTCGCGCAGGGGCGGATCCTGGGAGGTATCGATCTCGCCGATGGCACCCATCCTCCAGGCCAGATACATCGCATCCATCTGCCGCATCGCGGCGGGCGCCCAGGCGCAGCCGCTCTCCGTCAGGATGAAGCGCAGCTTCGGAAAGCGCTCGAAGACACCGCCCATGATCAGCGTCGTGAAGCCCCGCTGGACGTAGAAGGTCATTTCGAGCGCCCAGAGCGCATTCGACCCCTGCCCGCCCGAATAGCTCGGCGAGCCCTGCCCCGAGTGTTGATTCATCACGAGATCGCAGTCCTGGATCACGGCCCAGAGGCGGTCATACGCGGGATCGTTGAGCGCGGACAGATGCACGTCGGAGGGCGCCGGCAGGGGCAGCAGCACGCCCCCGCGCAGCCCGTGCTCCGCGATCCAGTGCACGTCCTCGATGGCATCGTCGACGTCGTTCAGATGGATCAGGCCGATGCCGGCGCGGCGCAGCGGATCCTCTGCACAGTAGTCGGCGAGCCAGCGATTGTGGGCCAGGGTTCCGGCCCGCCAGCGTTCGTACCGGGCCGGCGTCGCGGCGGGGGCGACATGGTATGCGCGATCGTAGAAGGGGGGCACCGTATTCGGGAAGACGACCTCGCCGACGACGCCGTCGGCGAGCAGCTCGCGGCGCCGCTGCGCCCCGTCCCAGTTCCGGGTCTTCCTGGCGCCGATGTGTTTGCGGGAGGGATTCGAATAGCGACTTCGCCAGTCGTCGAACTCGCAGCGCCAGCGGGGATCGAGGTACTCGCGATAGGCGTCGAGGGATGCGCCCGCATGGGTATCCGCCGTGATCACGACATAGGGATCGTTCGACATCGAAGACCTCGCATCGGTCGCCGCCTCGGCCCGGCCGAGCTTACACGACGGGAGCGGATCGCGTCTCCCCGATCCGGCGCGGCGCGGCAGCGCAAGCGGCAGCGGACGAGGCGGCCGAGCGCGACGCGGCGGGAGGCCGGCAGGTGCTCAATCGCCGAGCGGGCGGATCTTGACGTTCCGGTACCAGACGGCGTTGCCGTGATCCTGGAGCAGGATGTGTCCGCTGCGCGCCGTCCCGAAGCCCTCGACGCCCGCGTGCTTGCTGTCCGCGACGGCGCGCTCCCATTCGGGGGATCCCCGCTCGATCGCGACGACCGGCTCGCCGTTGAGCCAATGCTCGATCCGGTCGCCGTCGACGCGAATGCGCGCCTCGTTCCACTCGCCCGCCGGACGGACCGCGCGCGTGCGGCTCGCGACCAGGTCGTAGAGATCGCCGGCGCGCCGCTTGTCCTTCTCGCCATCGGGATGCGCCGCGTCGTCGAGCACCTGCATCTCGAGCGAGCGCGTCCAGCCGAGCTTCGCCGACTCGTCCGGGACGAGGTAGAAGATCCCGCTGTTGCCGCCAGGCGCGACCCTCCATTCGAGAGAGAGCTCGAAATCGCCGAAGCGCTCTTTCGTCATCAGGTCGAGCGCCGCCGTCGCGAAGGGATTCAGGTGATTCCAGACGAGGCCCGCGAAAGAGACGACGCGCGTGAACTCGAGCGTCCCGTCGCGGACGACCCAGCCCTCGATCGCATCGCTCTCGGCGCCGTAGTTCTTCCAGCCCACGAACGACTCGCCGTCGAAGAGCAGGCGCCAGCCCTCGGCCCGCTCGGCTTCCGAGAGCGTGTTGGGCGGGGAGGCGCCCACGGCGGGATCGGGAGACGCAGCGACGAGCGCCATCGACTCGCCCGCCTCCGGCAGGGCATTCAGCGTGTACCAGGCCTCGTCGACCCAGAGCCGCTCGTCGCGCTCGGAGCGGATCTCCGGATCGAGCCGCAGGTAGACGACCCGACCGGCCTCG
>CAZFKD010000500.1:0-3441 GCA_964519695.1 uncultured Spirochaetaceae bacterium | reverse complement strand
CTGCGCCGCGAAGGCCGCTACACCGATTCGCCGCCGCCGCTCGGCGACGAAACCAGCTCGCCGATCGAAGCGTTCGTGCTCGGCGAGCTCGAGGGCCACTGCGAGTATTTCGCGAGCGCGATGGTCGTGCTCGCCCGGGCCGAGGGGCTGCCCGCGCGGCTCGTGAACGGCTTTGCTGGCGGCCAGCGCAACGACGTCGGCGGCTTCGTCGAAGTCACACAGGCCGACGCCCACGCCTGGGTCGAGGTCCATTTCGAGCAGTCGGGCTGGGTCCGCTTCGATCCGACCCCGCCCGATCGCCGGCTCCGGAGCGAAACGGCCCTCTCGCTCGCGGAGCGCGTCGCGCAGCTCGCGAGCGCCGTCGAGCTCTGGTGGTTCCAGCGCGTCGTCGACTACGACAGCGCCGACCAGATCGGCGCGCTGCGGGCGCTCTGGCGCCGATTCGGCCCGGAGCGCGAAGGCCACCCCGCCGATCCGATCGCTTCGCAGCCCGAAGCCGGTCGCGACCGGCGCACGTTCGGGTTCGGCGACCTCGGCGGTCTCGACGCGAGACTCCTGACCGCCCTCGCCGCACTCGCGGGCCTCCTGCCCCTCGTCCGTGCGCTGCGCGCGCGGCGCGGGGCGCCCGACCCGATTCCCGTCGTCTACCGCCGGGCCCAGCGCATGCTCGCCCGGCGCGGGATCGAACGTGCTCCGAACGTCTCGGCTTGGGATTTCGCACGTCGGGTCGCCGAGCAGCTGCCGGAGCCGGGCGCGCGCGCCTTCGCCGAGATCACCGAGGCCTATCTCGCGGAACGCTTCGGCGATGCGCCGGCGGGCGACCGCACTGCCGCTCTCGCCGCGCTAAAGGACGCCGTAGATCGGATGGGTCTGCGGGATCACGCGCACGTCCGTTAGGCGTGCTTCGGCGCGCGCGAGCCAGGCGAGGCAGCGATCGGCGCCGGGGCGCGCGTCGACGCCCCCTTTCGGGGTCACCGGCTGGATCACCAGCGGCACGTCCCGCGAGCAGTCCGCGATCCGCTCGAGCATGGCGTCGAATTCGGCGTCCAGGGTCGAAGGCGTCACGACGACCTTCACGTAGACCCGCTGCGCGCGCAGCGCGACGCGCAGGAAGGCCGCGTGCGCGTCGTGAAAATCGTGTCCGGGCCGCCTCGGCACGCCCGGCCCGTAGACGACGTCGCTCGCAAGCTTCCAGTCCATCGAGACGAGCTCGACGTCGTCGACGCAGAGGGCGAGCGCTTCGGCGTGCAGCCCGTGGGTCTCGAGATAGACCCGCCGCCCCTGCGCCCGCAGCGCGCGGGCCAGCGCCGCCACGGCGAGCGGCTGCAACAGCGACTCGCCGCCCGTCAGACTGATCCAGGTCGCCGGCCGCGCATCGAGCGCCGCGACGATCGAGACGATCTCGTCGATCCCGACGGGATTGTCGCGCTCGCGAAAGACACCACTCCCCGCGTGCTGCTCGATCCGGCAGCGCGCCGTCGCCCGCCAGGTCCCCGGCGAGTCGCACCAGCGGCAGCGCAGATCGCAGCCGCCGAAGCGCACGAAGACCGTCGAGCGCCCGACCTCGGGGCCTTCGCCCTGAGCCGAGGCGAAGATCTCGACGAGCGTCGCGGCGTCGCTTTCGGTCTCGCCCATCGGCGCTCTTCTCCGCCCTCAGCGTTCGAGCTGCGAGCGCCCCATGGCGATCTCGGCCACGACTTCCTCGAGCCGCTCGGGGTGACGCCCGAGATCCCGGATGCGGAAGCGCGCGACGTGATCGCCTTCGGGCCGTCCATCGACCCACTCGAGCTTGCTCACGAGATGATGGGCGACCGCCTGATAGTCGAGCGCGCGTCGTCCCGTGATCTCGTCGCCGGCGAAGGTGAAGCTGTCTTCTCCGGTCCGCCGCGTCAGCGAGAGCGAAGCGTCGTAGCGTTCCCGGGCAATGCGGGCGCAGAGCGTCGGATCCAGCACCGGATCGACCTCGAGCACGACCATCACGTGGGCCCCGAAATGCACGAGCCGGAAATCCCGCGACGCGACCCATTCGAGCTCCGGCGGCGTCGGCGGAATCGCGAGGATCGCCGCCTCCTTAGCGAGATCACTGGGACGCCCGGCGAGCAGCGGCGCGATGTCGCCGCGGATGTCGCCGGTCTTCTTCGCGATCTCCCCGAGGCGGTGGCGCCAGAGCCGGCCCCAGCGCTCGAAGTCGTGCTGGCTGAATCGGCCGGTCGCGAGATCGACGAGCTTGTCCGAGAAGCGACTGCGCCGCGTGCAGCTCTCGAGCACGAGAGGCAGCACGCTGTCGATGCCCTCGCCACCGACGATCGCCTCCGAGCCGAGCGCATTGCGCATCGCGAGCAGATCCTCGGGCGGCCAGGCATGCCGGTCGAACCAGGAGAGCCGCCCGCGATAGAGCGAGGCCGCCTGGATGACGTCCCGCGCCGGCGAAGGGCTGAACCCGACCACAACGATCGGCATGTCGTCGCGCAGATCCGTCGCGATGCTGCGGAAGAACGTCATCAGCTCCGACTGCGGATAGATCCAGAGCCCCTCGAGCTGACGCACGTCGCGCGCGAGCAGGATCGCCGAGAGCAGCGCATCGGGATCCGCGTGGACCAGGATCGCGCAGCGCCGCCGGGCCGCGGCCCGCAGCGCATCCTCGGACTCTTCCTCGTCTTCCTGGCGCCCGCGCGCGCGCCCGTCGCCGCGGAAGGGCCGGGCCGGCGATTCGCCGTCCTCTTCTTCCTCGTCGTCGTAGCGCGGCTCGGCGGCTTCGTATTCCGGGACCTCGTCCGGCAGCCGCGACAGGATCTCCGACAGATCGTCGGCATCGACGAAATCGTCTTCGATCGCCGCATCGGCCCCCACGAGCGGAAGCGCGATCGCGGTCGGGGACTCGTCGGCTTCCGCCTGCGATGCCTCGTCGTCTGCATCCCGTGGCGCGCCTTGCTCCTCGACCCGCCCGCCGCGCCGCCCGCGCCGTCGGGAACGGCGGTGGCGATCGCCTCGACCGCGCTCGGAATCGGAGCGCGGGGCGGAGTCGCCCGGTCCGGGCCCCTCGTCGAGATCCATCAACGAGACTTCTTCGAACCGCGCACGCGGCTTCGGACGGGCTTCGTCTCCCGCTTCCTCCCGCTCGCGCGTGTCGCTCCGCGTCTCGGCGGACTCGCCCCCCTCGCCGGTCGCGGCCTCGCCCTCGTCGAGCACCGACTCCGATCCGCCGCGTCGCGGGCGGCGCCGACGCCGACTGCGGCCGCGGCCTTCTTCACGCCCGTCGCGTCCGTCGCTGCCACGATCAGCACGCGGACCGATCGCATCCGCCGCCTCGAGATCCTCTTCGTCGACCGCGTCGTCCAGCCGTTCCGCGTCGAGCGTCATCGCCCGGGGCCCGAGCGGACCGCGGATCACCCGCTCGGCCTCGCGACCGCGCTCGCCCTCGGCGCGCAGCCCACCGCGCCC
>CAZFKD010000499.1:0-3445 GCA_964519695.1 uncultured Spirochaetaceae bacterium | reverse complement strand
GTTCAACTCGTGGAGTCGGAGTCGCCGCCACCAAGTGTCGACGAGGTGCCAGAGATCCACGAGTGTTTGAACGATGCTTACCGGCCCGAGATCTTTTCGGTCGCTGGAGCGCCAGCGCTCAAGACGGTACTTGAGGCAAGGGTTCAATCCCTTGGCCTCTACTACCTGCTGCCTTGGTTGCGCTGGAACCGGGGGCCGGAACTTTCCGATCAGGCCGTTCTAATCGATGTTGCCAATGGACGCATTTTTCTCGGGCCAATCGAGATCTGGCCACAAGAACTCTATTACGTGACTGGGCTTCTGGTGCTCGGATCGCTCGTTCTCTTTCTGGTCACAGCGGCGCTCGGGCGCGTCTGGGCCTCGGGGCTCGACATCGATCTGTCGCGTTTGCGCGCCGGCGAGCAGCGGCAGCGCATCCCGCTCCCGACCTACGCGTGGAGCCATCAGTCCTATTTCATCGAGCCGACACCGCTCGCCGCGCTCTCCGGCGACGATGCGAGCCTCGAGCGGATCGAGAACGTGGAGGAATGGGGGCGCCGCCCCGTCTGGCTGCCGGCGTCCTTCGAGCGATCGGCGGGCCGCACGGACGAGACCTGGCTGCTCTTCGTGGACGAAGCCGGCATCGGTCGTCGGCTGCGCGATCGGCTGGTCGCAAGGGGCGACAAGGTCGTCTGCGTCTTCGAGGGCGACGCCTACTCCAAGCGGTCCGCGGACCCCAAGCACGCCACCGCGGAGTACACCCTCGCGCCGGAGCTCGGACGGGCAGGCTACGACGCCCTGATCAAGGACCTCGTCGCCCACGGCCAGACGCCGACCCAGATCGTGCATCTCTGGCTGACGACCGACGCCGAGCGCTTCCGCCCCGGCTCGAGCTTCTTCCACCAGAACATCCAGGACGGCTTCTACAGCCTCTATTTCCTGGCCCACGCCCTCGCAGAGGAGAGCCTGCCGCGACCGGTGCAGATCACGGTCGTCTCGAACGGCATGCAGACCGTCGGCGGAGACGACCCGGTCGTGCATCCCGAGAAGGCGACGGTCCTCGGGCCCGTGAAGGTGATTCCGCGGGAGTTCCCGGATCTCGTCTGCAAGAGCGTCGACATCGCGCTGCCGCCCCGACGCGAGGGGCTCGCGGCCATGGCGAAGACGCTCCTCGAGCCGGGCGGCCGCAACGCGCGCGGCGCCGCGCTCGACCGCGTCGCGGAGACGCTCGAGCGCGAGCTCGAGGGCCGCGCAGCGAACGAGGTCGTCGTGCACCGCGGGGATCGCCGTTACGTTCGGCGCTTCGAAGAGGAGCGACTCGTCGCGGCGCCGACGGCCGCTGCCTCGGGCCTGCGCCCGGGCGGAACCTATCTTCTGACCGGCGGTCTCGGCGGCCTCGCGCTCAACCTCGCGGATCGGCTCACCCGCGACCTGCGGCCGCGGCTCGTGCTGCTCGGCCGCTCGGGTCTGCCGCCGCGCGCAGAATGGGATGGCTGGCTCGCGTCGCGCGGCGGAGACGATCCGACGGGGCGGCGGATCCAGCGCATCCGCGCGCTCGAGGCGGCCGGGGCCCAGGTCGAGGTCGTCGCTGCGGACGTGACGAACCACGAGCAGATGCGCGCGCTCGCCCTCGATCTGCGCACGCGGATGGGCCGGATCGACGGCATCTTCCACATCGCGGGGGTCGTCAAGGACGAGCTGATCCAGCTGAAGCTCGACTCGGAGATCGAGGAGGTCTTCGGGCCGAAGGTCTATGGGACCCTGGTCCTCGACGGCCTGCTCGAGACCCTGGGCTGCGAGCTCTTCGTGCTGTTCTCGTCGACGAGCGCCATCGCCGCGCCCGCCGGCCAGGTCGACTACGCCGCGGCCAACGCGTTCCTCGACGCCTACGCCTGGAGTCGCGTGGGCGGGCCGGTGCGGACGATCTCGGTCAACTGGGGCATCTGGAACGAGGTCGGCATGGCGGCCGAGAGCTTCGGCGAGCGGCCGGCGCCGTCGGCGAAGGAGGCGAGCCTTCCGACCGGACCGATGCGACATCCCTTCTTCGATCAGCGCATCCGGGACGAGCACGGGCGCACGGCCTTCGCGAAGAGCTATTCGCCGCTCGCCGACTGGGTGCTCGACGAGCATCGGACGAAGGCCGGCCAGGCGCTGCTGCCGGGCACGGAGTACCCGGAGTTCGCGCGCACCGCGCTGGCGGAACACGGTGAGACCGGCCCGTTCGAGGTGCGCGACCTCTACTTCATCCGTCCCGTCTTCGTGCCGGACGGCGAGCGGCGCGACGTCCGAGTCCGCTTGATCGGAAACGATCAGGGGGGCTATCGCTTCGAGGTCCGCACTGCTTGCCGCGTCGACGGCCGCGCGGGCTGGGCGCTGAACGTGCAGGCGAGCCTCGAGCTCGGACGGCTGCAAGCCCCCGATCCGCTCGACGTCGCCGCGATCGACGGGCGCTGTCGGCGCGCGCGGAGCGCCGTGAACCCGAACGGGCATCGCTCGGGGCAGGAAGAGCACGTCGCCTTCGGGCCGCGCTGGCGCGTGCTTCGGCAGGTCCTGCAGGGCGAGGGCGAGGCGCTCGCCCTGCTCGAGCTGCCCGAGGCCTACCACTCGGATCTCGAGCGGATCGGCCTGCATCCGGGCCTGCTCGACTACGCGACGGGTTATGCAATGGACCTGATCGAAGGCTATTCGCCCTCGCTCGGCCTGTGGATTCCCGTCTCCTACGGGCGCATGGCGGTCTTCGGTCCGCTCCCGGCGCGGATCTACAGCTGGGTCCGCAATCGCGGAGAGAACCGCGCGTCGTCGGATTTCGCCGTCTTCGACGTCACGATCTGCGATGCCGAAGGGCGCGTGCTGCTCGAGATCGAGGAATACACGATCAAGCGGCTGGCGACCGCCCCCGACTTCACACGGGATGCGCCGCCGATCCGTGCGGACGTCGAGGTCGAGGCCGCGCTCGGCGGCCGGGGCGATCGCGAGCTTTCGCCGGCGGAGCGACAGCTCCGCCGGAACTACGAACGCGGCATCCGCGCGCAGGAGGGCGCCGACGCACTGATGCGTGTGCTCGCCCTCGACGACGTCGCGCAGGTCGCGGTCAGCTCCCTCGATCTCGCAGGCCTGATCCGTCAGGCCGAGCGCGCGACGGCGCAAGCCGCGCGATCTTCGAACACGAAGTTCGGACGGCCCGATCTCGACAGCGAATACAAGGAGCCGTCGGACGACGTCGAGCGCACGCTCGTCGGGATCTGGGAGGAGCTGCTCGGGGTCGCGGGGCTCGGCGTCCGTGACAACTTCTTCGATCTCGGGGGCCACTCGCTGATCGCCGTGCGGCTCTTCACGATGATCAAGAAGACCTACAAGGCGGATTTCCCGATCTCGGTGCTCTTCGAGGCGCCGACGATCGAGGGTTGTGCAGCCCTGATCCGCGAGGCGATGGGCGATTCGGGCGTCGGCGTCGAGCCCGCGGCGA
>CAZFKD010000498.1:0-3452 GCA_964519695.1 uncultured Spirochaetaceae bacterium | reverse complement strand
GCTGCTCGGCGCGCTCGGCCGGGCGGCGGCGAGCCAGGGCACGATGAACAACGTCGCCTTCGGCGACGCGCTCTTCGGCTACTACGAGACGATCGGCGGCGGCGCCGGTGCGACGCCGTTCGCCGCAGGGGCCAGCGGTGTACACACGCACATGACCAACACGCGCATCACCGACGCCGAGATCCTCGAGTCGCGCTATCCGGTCCAGCTCGTCGCTTTCGGGCTGCGGCCCGGATCGGGCGGGGCGGGGCGCTGGCCGGGCGGGGAGGGCGTCGTGCGCGCGCTTCGCTTCCTGCGTCCCGTTCGTGTGTCGCTGCTGACGCAGCGGCGGACCCGGGCGCCCTTCGGGCTCGCCGGCGGAGAGCCGGGCCTGCCCGGTCGCAATCGACTCGAGCGGCATGCGACGGGGGAATGGATCGAGCTGGGCGGCCAGGTCGAGCTCGCCGTCGAAGCGGGCGACGTGCTCTGGATCGAGACGCCGGGCGGCGGCGGCTTCGGAACCGCGGGATTGCCGGCCCCCGAGGCTTGATCTCGCTCCCGCGGCCCTCTAATGTCCGCCCGGGCGAGTAGCTCAATTGGTTAGAGCAAGTGACTCTTAATCACTAGGTTCAGGGTTCGATTCCCTGCTCGCTCACCACCCAGCCCGACCGGGCGCGGCGCGATCGCATCGCAGCCGAGACCGGATTCGAGGTCGATCGCAGGCCGGGTCGCTCGAATCGACACCGGATCGGGCGAACAGGCATCGGGCATGCCGGGGTGGCGGAACTGGTAGACGCAGTGGCCTTAGGAGCCACCGTCCGTAGGACGTGCAGGTTCGAGTCCTGTCCCCGGTACCAACGATTGCCCGCTCCAATCGGACCGATTCGGATCGGCTCTCCGATCGCCCCGACCGTCCGGGGCCGAGGGTCGAACGGTTCTCTCCCCTTCACGAGGAAATGTCATGGCTGAACAGGCGACCGCAGCGCGCGAGGTCCGGGTCGAGAAGAACGTCATCTCTCCCGTCGTGAACGAGCTCACGATCGAGGTCTCGGCGGGCCGCGTCGACGCCGCCTATGAGCGGGTGCTCCGCGAGCTGCGCCGCGGTGCGCGCGTCAAGGGCTTCCGGCCCGGCAAGGTCCCGACGCGCGTGATCCAGCAGCTCTACGGCGCCCAGCTCGGCGAAGAGGTCGAGCGGGTGCTCGTGAACCAGACGCTGCCCGAGGCGGTGGAGCAGGCCGAGATCCAGCCCGTGGTCGAGCCGCAGATCGAGGCCGCGCCGCCGACGGCGGGTCAGGCGTTCAAGTACGTCGCTCGAATCGAGGTGAAGCCTGCGATCGAGCTGCCCGATCTCGCATCGCTTTCCGGCTCGCGGCCGGCGGTGACGGTCGGGGCGGAGGAGGTTCTCGGCGAGCTCGAGCGCCTGCGCGAGCGCCAGTCGAGCTGGATCGAGGAGCCGGAGGAGACGCTTGCCGCGGTCGGCCATCAGCTGACGATCGACTTCGTCGGCACCGTCGACGGCGTGGCGTTCGAAGGCGGCTCGGCCGAAGGCATCGAGCTCGAGCTCGGCTCGGGCCGCATGATCCCCGGCTTCGAGGAGCAGCTCGTCGGCGTCCGTTCGGGCGATTCGCGGGATCTCGAGGTGACCTTTCCCGCCGAGTACGGCAACACGGCATTGGCGGGCAAGGCCGCCGTCTTCGCGACCCGCGTGACTGCGATCAAGCGCCGCGAGCTGCCGGCGCTCGACGATGATTTCGCCAAGGACCTCGGTGATTTCGAGAGCCTGGATGAGGTGAAGCGCAAGCTCCAGGAATCGCTCGAGGCCCAGCGCCGCGCGGCCTCCGATCGGGCGCTCGAGAAGAGCCTGCTCGACGAGCTCGTGACGCGAACGGCCTTCGAGGTGCCGCCGACGCTCGTCGCGCGGCAGCTCGAGAACCAGGTGCAGCAGGTCGAGCAGCAGCTGCGCGGGCGGCTGCCCGAGCCGGATCTGCGCATGCGCGTCGCGCAGCTGCGCGAAGAGGGTTGGGACGAGGCGAAGCGGCGGGTGCAGGAAGCGCTGCTGCTCGAGTCGGTCGCGACCCGCGCGACGCTCGTCGCGAGCGAGGAGGAGATCCATGCCCGGCTCGACGAGATGGCCGCGAGCCAGGGCTTCGACGCGAAGCTGATGCACGACCTCGCGAAGGCGCAGGGCTGGCATGCGGCGATCGCGGCCGAGATCGTCGATCGCAAGGCGCTCGCTCATCTGATCGAACACGCAAACGTCCGCGAAGTCGAAGCCTGAGCGCCGTTCCCGCCCGGTTCGCCAGGGCGCCGTTCGTCAGCGTCGCCGTGCGCAGAGGTCGTCTGCGCGACCGCCTCGCGCGCGCGCGAACGCCGCGCCGGGAGCGCGAGTTGCCAAGGCCTTCGGGAAACCCGAGACTAGGCCTTCGAGTCCGGTTCACAGGAGATGCGAGGGGATAATGAGGGAGCGCAGCCCGACGGTGGCCTACACGATCCCGTACGTGATCGAACAGAATCAGCGGGGCGAGCGGGTCTTCGACATCTACTCGCGGCTGCTGCGCGATCGCGTGATCTTCCTCGGCAGCGAGATCCACGACGACGTCGCCAACGTCGTCGTCGCCCAGCTGCTGTACCTCGAGGCGGACGATCCCGACAAGGACATCCACCTCTACATCAATTCGCCGGGCGGCTCGGTGACCTCCGGCCTCGCGATCTACGACACGATGCAGTTCATCCGCTCCGACGTGCATACGACCTGCATCGGTCAGGCCTCGTCGATGGGTGCCTGGCTGCTCGCCGCGGGCACGCCGGGCAAGCGCACGGCCCTCGCGAACGCCCGGGTGATGATCCATCAGCCGATGGGCGGCGCGCGCGGGATGGCCTCGGACATCGACATCCAGGCGCAGGAGATCCTGAAACTGCGCCATCGCATGAACGAAATCCTCGCCCAGCATACGGGTCGTCCGCTCGACCAGATCGCCTCCGATACCGAGCGGGACTATTATATGAGCGCCGCGGAGGCGCAGGCCTACGGAATCGTCGATGTCGTCGCGAGTCAGCGCGGCGGGACCGAGGGCATCAAGGAAGTGACCCGTTGAGACGGACCCAGTGAAGAAGACCCATCGAAGAAGAGGGACGCTTTGTGAAGAAGCGCGATGACAACGCGAATCTCTCGTGCTCCTTCTGCGGCAAGTCGCAGAAGGAAGTCAAGAAGCTGATCGCGGGGCCGACGGTCTACATCTGCGACGAGTGCATCGAGCTCTGCAACGACATCATTGCGGAGGAGTACGGCCAGGACGAGTCCGCCGGCACGCAGCAGAAGGTGCTGAAGCCGAAGGAGATCAAGGCCGCGCTCGACGAGTACGTGATCGGGCAGGACGCGGCCAAGAAGGTCCTCGCTGTCGCGGTCCACAATCACTATCGCCGGATCGAGAGCGGCGGCTCGGGCGACGTCGAGCTGCAGAAGGCGAACATCC
>CAZFKD010000497.1:0-3464 GCA_964519695.1 uncultured Spirochaetaceae bacterium | reverse complement strand
CCTCTCGACCAATGGCGACACCTTCCTCGGCGGCGAGGACTTCGACAACGTGCTCGTCGGCGCCCTCGCCGGCCGCTTCGAGAAGGAGAATGGCGTCGACCTGCGCGGCGATCCGATGGCCCTCCAGCGATTGAAGGAAGCTGCGGAGCGCGCGAAGCAGGAGCTTTCGTCGACCACGGAGACGGACATCAACCTGCCCTTCATCTGCGCGGACGACGAGGGCCCGAAGCATCTCGTTCATTCCATGACGCGCGAAGAGCTCGAGATCCTCGTCGGCGACATGGTCGACCGGCTCGAAGGACCCTGTCGGATCGCGATGGAGGACGCGGGACTCTCGCCCGCGCAGATCGATCATGTCGTGCTGGTCGGGGGCATGACGCGCATGCCGCTCGTGCAGCGCAAGGTCGAGTCGATCTTCGGACAATCGCCCCGCAAGGGCGTGAACCCGGACGAGGTCGTCGCCGCCGGCGCGGCAATCCAGGGCGGCGTTCTGACGGGCGAGGTCGAGGAGGTGCTCCTGCTCGACGTGACGCCGCTCTCGCTCGGCGTCGAGACGCAGGGCGGTGTCGCGACCAAGATCCTCGAGAAGAACACGACGATCCCGTGCACGAAGAGCCGCATCTTCTCGACGACGGAAGATCATCAGGACGTCGTTCGCATCCACGTGCTCCAGGGCGAACGCGAGATGGCGGAAGACAACATGACTCTCGGCCGCTTCGAGCTGGTCGGGATTCCGCCGGCGCCGCGCGGCGTGCCCCAGATCGAGGTGAGCTTCGCGATCGATACGGACGGCGTCGTCAGCGTCTCCGCGAAGGATCTCGGGACCGGACGCAGCCAGAGCATCCAGGTCACGGCGTCGAGCGGGCTCTCGTCCGACGAGGTCGAGCGGCTGGTGAAGGAGGCCGAGGGCAACGCGATCGCCGACCAGGCGCTGCGTTCGCTGATCGAGCTGCGCAACAAGGCCGACGGCCTGATGTACTCGGCCGCCAAGACCCTCGAGGAGTTCGCGGACGACGTCGACGCGACCGACAAGGCGAATCTCGCCGATCAGATCGCGAAGACGCGCGAGCTCGTGAAGGGGCAGGACCCGGAGGCCCTCTCGAAGGCCGTCGACGAGCTCTCGCGCCAGAGCTACGCGCTGACGGAAAGGCTCTACGCGAAGCTCGGCGGGCAGCCCGAAGAGGACGCGTGAGCCGGCCTCGATCCGCTTCCCTGCCGTCGATTCCGGGTTTGCCGCGCTCGGCGGGTTGACAGTCGGCCCCTGCGTGCCGAGAGTCCCGCGCAATCCGTCCCCTTGGGACCAGGTCGCCCTCCCTCGAGACGCGAGGGCCGCCTTCGGAAGCGCCATCGAGAGGGCCAGAGCGTGAGCAAGCGGGACTACTACGACGTGCTCGGAGTCGAGCGCGGCGCCTCGGAAGGCGAGCTCAAGAAGGCCTATCGCAAGCTCGCGATGGACTGCCATCCGGACCGCCATCCCGACGATCCCGCGGCCGAGGAGCGCTTCAAGCAGGTTTCGGAGGCCTACGCGGTCCTGTCGGACGCGGAGAAGCGGGCGCGTTACGACCGCTTCGGCCATGCAGGGCTGGGCGGTCCCGGCGGCGGCGGACCGGGGGCCGATTTCGCCGACCTGGGCAATTTCGGCGACCTCTTCAACGATCTCTTCGGCGACATCTTCGGAGGCGGCGGCGGGCGCGGGGGCAGCCGACGCGGTCGGGGCCAGCGCGGCGCGGACCTCCGTTACAACCTCGAAATCACGCTCGATGACGTCGTGAACGGCTGCGAGCCGAGACTCAAGATCCCGCGCATGAATCGCTGCGGGACTTGTTCCGGGTCCGGCGCAGCCGAAGGCTCGAAGCCCTCGCGCTGCGGGCGATGCGAAGGGACGGGGCAGCTCGTCTTCCAGCAGGGGTTCTTCCGGGTTAATCGGCCCTGCGACGCGTGTGGCGGGGCGGGCGAGGTAATCAGTCATCCCTGTCCGACCTGTCGCGGCGCGGGACGCGTCGAGGGCCAGCAGACGATCCAGGTGAAGGTTCCGCCGGGCATCGAGGAAGGCGCGCGTCTGCGCGTCTCCGGCGAAGGCGAAGCCGGGATTGCCGGCGGGCCGCCCGGCGACCTCTACGTCGTGATGGTGCTGCGAGAGCATCCGCTCTTTCGCCGGGACGGAACGGATCTCCACCTCGAGGTGCCGATCCCGTTCGTGCAGGCGGCCCTCGGCGGAGAGATCGACGTTCCGACCCTCGATGGGCGGGTGAAGCTGTCGATACCGGAGGGAACCCAGTCCGGCCGGGTCCTGCGCCTGCGCGGAAAGGGCGTGCCGCCGCTCCAGCCGCGGCTCGATCCGGCGCAGCTCAAGAAGATGCGGGGCGATCTCTACGTGAAGGTCTTCGTCGAAGTGCCGACGAAGCTCAACACGCGGCAGCGCGAGCTGCTTGAGGAGTTCGCCGCCCAGTCGGGGCACGAGGTCTCGCCGACGACGAAGGGGTTCGTCGAGAAGCTGCGCGATCTGTTCGATTGAGCAGCGACCGGAAGACCGTTTCGCAGGGGGACCGACGGATGTCGATTCGAGCAATCAGAGCCCGCGTGCTCGCGGTATTCCTCCTCCTCGGCGGGCTCGCCTGTGCGGGTCCCGGACCGTCGATCCAGCGCGTCCCGGACGAACAACGCGTCGCCTACGAAGCCGCCCTCGCGAAGCTCGCGAACGACCCCGCCGAAGCGAAGGGGCAGGCGCTCGAAGCGTTCATCGCCGCGTACCCGACGAGTCCGATGGCGGACGACGCGGCGCTCGCGCTCGCGGAGCTCGCCCTCGAGAGCGGCCGGCAGGACGACGGCGTCCTCTGGCTCGGACGCGTGCTGACCCGCTACCCCGGCTCCGACCGCGAGCCGGCCGCGCGACTTCGGATGGCGGAGTTCGAGTACGCACGCGACCGTCGTGAGGCCGCGCGCGGGCTCCTCGGCCCGGTCGACCTCCGCCGACTCTCGAGCGAGGACGCGAGGGCGGCACTCGCGCTTCGCATCTCGCTCGCCCAGACCCCGGCCGAGCGCATGAAGCATCTCGCGCAGCTGCGAAGCGTCCTCCGCGAGGATCTCCGCACGACGCGGGGGGACGAGCGCGCCGTCGGCGCTCTCGAGCTCGAGCAGCGCCGGGTGGATCAGGAGATCGAGCGGCTGATCTCGAACGCCGCGAGCCCCGAGCTCGAGGCGATGCTCGACGGGCTCGCTCGCCGCTCGCCGGCGGGCGCGGTGGCGCTCGAGCTCGCGCGCCGCGCGGTCACCGGGCGCGATGTCGAAGCGGCGCAGCAGGCCGTGGAACGGGCCGAGCGCCTCGCCGAGAATGGTGACGAGCGGGCGCTTGCGCGCGGGCTCGCGAGCGAAGTCGCCGGGCGACCGGCCGAAGGGGTCGCCGATGTGTCGACTTCGCTGATGTCGCTCCGGGAGCTCTCCCAGACGACCCGGCGCGACACGCG
>CAZFKD010000496.1:0-3475 GCA_964519695.1 uncultured Spirochaetaceae bacterium | reverse complement strand
AGCGTCGTCTTCGCCTCGGACTATCCCCATGGCGACGGCGTCTTCCCCGGCTCGACGACGGAGCTGCTGGGGACGTCGACGCTCTCCGATCGCCAGCGCAGCGCGGTCCTGACGGACAATGCGCGGCGCCTGTATTCGCTCTAGCCCGATGCTCGACCGCTCGCGTTCGCGCGGGCGAGGAAGGATGCCGCCCGATGCCCGAGATGAACGCGCCCGCGGAGATGTCCGTCTTCGATGCAATCTACGGTCTGCGGGCGACGCGCATCTTCGAGGACCGGCCGGTGCCGAAGCCGATCCTCGACCACGTGCTCGAGGCGGCGACGATGGCCTGCAGCTCGGGCAATACCCAGCCCTGGGAGTTCGTCGTGGTGACGGATCCCGGCGTCCGCCGGCAGATCCAGGCCGAAATGGTCTCGGCGTTCGAGGTCATCGATCTCGAGCGGGCGCAGACGAAGGAGCAGCTGACCGACGGCGCGGGGCGCTCGGTGACCGGGCGGGCGGCGGTCGAGAACCTCCATAAGGTGCCCGTGATCGTGGTCGTCTGCTGGAATCCGGAGCGCGGCATCCGCATGAAGGGCGAGTACGCCGAGAACCCCGACGGCTCGCTGCGCGAGACGCGGGAGATCCCGGGCGGGCGCGGCGTCAGCCTCTTCCAGGCCTCGCAGAACATGATGCTCGCCGCGCGGGCCCACGGCCTCTGTTCTCTCTTCACGACGTTCTTCTTCCTGCGACGCGAGCCAATCCGCAAGATCCTCGGACTGCCGCCGCAGATCTTCATGGAGTGCGCGATCTTCCTCGGCTACGGCGAGGAGAAGCTCGGGCCGCCGCGTCGGCTGCCCGTCGCGAAGGTCAGCCACTCGAATCGCTGGGGAGAGCCGTACGTCCCCGAATCGGAAGGAGGCGCAGGATGGGTCTCGAAGTCGCGCGGCTGACGCGCTCGATCGGCGGTCTCGTCTCGGGGATCGACCTGCGCAAGCCGCTCTCGGAGAGCGAGTTCGACGGGCTCTACCGCGCCCTGCTCGACCATCATGTGCTCTTCTTCCGCAAGCAGCCCCTCGCGCCCGAGGAGCAGGTCGCCCTCGCCCGGCGCTTCGGCGCGATCGACATCCACGCGTTCGGACGCCATCTCGAGGCCCATCCCGAGGTCGGCCTGCTCGACCAGACCGAGCCCCGGCGCGACGGTGCGAATCGCTGGCATACCGACTCGACCTTCATGCGGATGCCGCCCAAGCTCGCGATCCTGCACGCCGTCCAGCTCCCGGCCTGCGGCGGCGATACGAGCTGGGCATCGATGATCGAGGCCTGGGAGCTCCTCTCGCCCGCCCTCAAGCGCTGCCTCGAAGGCCTCGACGCCGCCCACGACATCAGCGGTCCCCTCCGCCGGGCGATTGCCGGGGGACATAGCGTCGGCGATCTCGAGTCGGTCCGCGCGAAGTGGCCCGACGAGATCCATCCCGTCGTCTGCCGTCATCCCGACACGGGCCGGAAGTTCCTCTACGTGAACTCGAACTTCACGACCTACTTTCGCGGCATGAGCGACGCCGAGAGCGACGCGCTGCTCGCCTTCCTCTTCGACTGGGTCCGCTCCCCGGAGATCCAGGTCCGCTTCCGATGGGAGCAGGATTCGGTCGCGATCTGGGACAATCGGTGCACCCAGCATTATGCGACCGCGGACTACTCCGAGCGGCGCATCATGCACCGCGTCACCGTCGCCGGCGACTGGATCCCGAGCTGAACGGCGAGGGCCCGCCCGAAAGGCCGCGCATGCAGGAGCGCCTAGCTTCGAATCTCGACGACCGTCCGCGCGCCCTCGCCGCGCTCGAGCGCCCCGAAGGCTTCGTTGACGCGCGCGAGCGGAATCCGCTGGGACACCAGCCGCTCGAGATCGAGCCGTCCCGCCTGGTAGAGCTTCATCAGGCGGGGGATGTCGCGGGCGGGGATGTTGCCGCCCCCGGTCGTGCCGAGCAGGCGCCGATCCGAGAAGAGCATCCGGCCGTCGATCGAGATCTCGCTGCCGGGGGCCGGCGAGCCGACCATCACGGTCGTGCCGCCGATGCGGGTCGCGGCGAACGCCGTGCGCACGACCTCCGGCCGGCCGATCACCTCGAAGGCGTAGTCGACGCCGCCCGGAACCAGGGCCTGGATCGCCGCGACGAGGTCCTCGCCCTCGCGCACGCGGATCCCGTCCGTCGCCCCGAGATCGGCGGCGAGATCGAGCTTCTCCATCTGCGTATCGCAGGCGATGATGCGCGCCGCGCCGGCGATCCGCGCGCCCTGGATGACGTTGAGCCCGACCCCGCCGCAGCCGATCACGACGACGCTCGACCCGACGCGGACCTCGGCGACGTTGAGCACGGCGCCGACCCCCGTCGTGACGCCGCAGCCCGCGAGGCAGGCGAGCTCGAGGGGAATCCCGGAATCGATCTTCACGACCTGGGCCTCGCGCACGACCGAGCGCTCCGCGAGGGTTCCGGCACCGACCATCGGGACGACGGGCTGGCCGCGCAGCGAGAGGCGCGTCGTCCCGTCGGCCATGCGGCCGTGCATGTTGTGCACGCGGGTCTCGCTCCAGCAGCGCGTGACGTCGCCGGTCCGGCATTCGCCGCACTGCCCGCACGGCCCGTAGAGCGCGATCACGACCGGATCGCCCTTCGCGACGCTCGTGACGCCCGGGCCGACCTCGGCGACGATGCCCGCGCCTTCGTGACCGAGCACGACGGGCGGCGTGATGAACGCCGTCCGGCCATGCCAGGCATGCAGGTCCGAGCGGCAGACGCCCGACGCCGCGATCTCGACGACGACCTCGCCGGCCCGCGGACTCTCGACGTCGACGTCCTCGATCACGAGCGGGCGATTCGGTTCGTGCATCACGGCGGCGCGCATGGTCTTCTCCTCGGGATCCGATCCATTTCGAAGGGCAGCTCGACTGAAGGGCTTCAAAGGAGCTTCACATGACTACGCTACTGCCGAACGGACGCGTCGACCATTGGATCGACGGGCGCCGCGTCGCCCCCCGCTCGGGCAACTACCTGCCGAGCATCGATCCCTCGCTCGGGACGCCCTGGATCGAGGTGCCGGCCGGCGATGCAGACGACGTCGCCGCGGCGGTCACGGCGGCGAAGCGGGCCTTCGCGGGCCCGTGGCGCGCGCTGCCGGCCATGGGCCGGGCGGGCCTGCTGCGCGCCGTCGCCCGCAAGATCGCGGAGCACGCGGAGGCGCTCGCGACGATCGAATCCCGCGACAACGGCAAGCCGATCGCCGAAGCGCGCGCCGGCGATCTGCCCTCGGTCAGCGAGATGATGAACTACTGGGCGGGCGCCGCCGACAAGATCCACGGCGAGACGATCGAGGTCTCGAAGACGAGCTTCAACTTCACGCTCCACGAGCCCCTCGGCGTCGTCGGCCTGATCGTGCCCTGGAACTCGCCGCTCGCGATCCTCGCCGCCGAGGTCGGCGCCGCGCTCGCGGCGGGCAC
>CAZFKD010000495.1:3098-3497 GCA_964519695.1 uncultured Spirochaetaceae bacterium | reverse complement strand
CGCGGAATCCCGCCCGCAGCGACGGCCAGAGAGCGCGCGCGGCGAGGTAGGCGCCGGCGAGGTAGGCGATGACCGTGATCGTCTCGAAGATCCCGTTCTCGATCGTCGAGTACTCGACCCAGGCCGATCCATTCGCCAATCCGATCGAGATCGCGACGAACCAGACCACCGCGCCGGCCCACGCGAACTTCAGGGGTCCGCCCGGCTCGAAGCTCGACACCAGACTGGATCGCTCGATCGCCCCCGGCGCGGATCGGAAGCGATCGATCGCCGTCTCGATGTCGTCCTGGAGCAACCGGCGCAGCACCCAGACGCCGACCACGATGGCGGCGAGCAGCACGAGACCGACCTGCGCGATGCGCAGCTGCCCGGCGCTCCGGGCGTCGACCGCGGTCTCGG
>CAZFKD010000495.1:0-3088 GCA_964519695.1 uncultured Spirochaetaceae bacterium | reverse complement strand
CCGCCACCAGCCCGCCCGCGACGAGGAGCGCGGCATGCCATGCCGGATGGGACGAGCGGGCGCTTCCGCTCGCCGCCGGAGAGGAATCCTGGGGATGCGACATCGTTTTCTCCCGACGGACCGGGACGGGGTCCGTTCGTGACGCTCTCGATCGAGCAGGCTAGGCGACCGCCGGCTCCGCCCCGGATTCGAGGCGCGAGAGAAGCGCCTTGCGATCGATCTTTCCGTTCGAATTGAGCGGAAAGTCGGCCAGACACCGGACCTCGCGGGGCGCCATGTAGGCGGGCAGCCGGGATCGGACGCGCTTCAGCGCCTCGGCGGGATCGACGCCGTCGTCCGAGATGAAGACCACCACCGAGTCGGCCCCCGACGCGCTGCGCGGCCAGCCCACGGCGACCGCGACCTCGACGTCCGCCTCCTCCCGCACCACGGCCTCGATCTCGCCGAGCTCGACGCGATAACCCTGGATCTTGATCTGGTTGTCCACGCGCCCGATGTAGACCATCGGGGTCGCCCCTCGGCTGCGACGAACCCGATCGCCCGTTCGATAGTAGGTCCGCTCGTGACCCGGAGGCCTCACGAACGCGGCCGCCGTCCGGTCCGCATCCTTCCAATAGCCCAGCGAGAGCTGGGTTCCCGTCATGAGGAGCTCCCCCGTCTCGCCCGGAGGCACCTCGTTCAGCCGCTCATCCACGACGAGGGCCTCCATCCCGGGATACGGATCGCCGATCGGCACGATCCCGAGCTCGCACTCCGACGGCGACTTCTCCGGATCCCAGCGATAGAGCGTGCAGGCGATCGTGAGCTCCGTCGGTCCGTAGAGATTCTCGAGCACGGACCGGGGCGCCGCCTTCGCGAATGCTTCGATGGTCTCGGCGGGCAGCGCCTCGCCGCAAAAGAGACTCCAACGCAGGTCGGGGAAGGCCCCCGGCTTGAGCAGCCGCAGCCGACTCATCAGGACCGCCGTCGATGGGACCGAGAACCAGACCGTCAGGCCCGATTCCTGGATGTATTTCGCCGGCAGCATCTTCTGCGCCTGGCTCGGCACGCAGACCCGCGCGCCGCACTCCCAGGCGAGGAACAGATCGAAGACCGAGAGATCGAACGTCAGCTCGAACGTCTGGGAGAAACGATCCGCAGGCGTGATGCCGTAGCGGACCGCCATGGAATCGAGGAAGGCCCGCACGTTGCGGTGGGCCACCATCACGCCTTTCGGAATGCCGGTGCTCCCGGAAGTGAACAGCAGGTAGGCGATGGCGTCGGAATCGACCGGGGCGGGGCGCCAGTCGACGCCCGATGCGAGGTCGCGAGCACCGACTACGCGATGCCGGGGCAGCGCCGCCGCGAGCTCCGAAACGTCTTCCCGTTCGGGCAGGATCAGCAGCAAAGGCGTCTCGATGCCCTCGACCACCTCGACGATCTGCTTCTCGCCCTGGGCGTCCACCACGACCTCGCGGCAGGTCGAACGCTCCAGCATGCTCCGCGTGCGGTCCGCCGGGAAGGTCGGATTCAGCGGGACGTAGCCGTCTCCTCGAAAGAGGATCCCGAGAATTCCGGCGAATGTCGACACCGACCGGTGTCCAAACACCGCCGCGAGAGGCGCGCTCGCAGAATCCCCGGAGCGTGTTCGATCGCGCGGGGCATGGCGATCCAGCGTCGCTGCGATCGCAGCGGCGCGCGCCCTCAGCTCCGAGTAGGTGATCTGCGCCCCTGCGACCTCGAGCGCGACGTGGTCGGGGAATCGTTCACTGGAGCGGAGAAAGCCCGATCGGAGCGACTCGTCGGTTGCGCGGCCCATGGCGCTACGCCATCCGGCCGTGCTGGATGTCCGGGAAGAAGGCCTCGACGAGCGAGTCGATGCTCGTGAAGACGTCGGGCTCTATGGCCTCGACGTCCACCTCGGCATCCCTCAGGCTCTCTATGAAGAGGATGAACTCGACGATGTCGAGCGACGTCAAGAGGCCCTCGTCCAGGATTCGCATGTCGTCTCGGCGAAGCCGCTCCGCGTCGGCGCCCGATCGTTCCAGGATCCAATCCCGGAGCCCCTGCCGGATCCGCTTTTCGTCCATCAGAAGGTCACGGCCTCCGTCAGGAGGCCGACTTCTCGGAAGTAGTCGACGAGCTTCTCCGAAGCCTTCGCGCGGAACGCTCGGCAGCGAGGATCTTCGAGCGCCAGCTTGCGAACCGAGTACCCGTCCGGGATACCCGCGTCCTTGTAGACGGCCGGATTGTAGAAATCGCCCCAGCTCGAGAGCAGATAATCGACGAGCCACTTCCGGAACGATGCCGCCTCGGCCTCGCTCCAGCCGGGGAGATGCTCCGCCACGAGCTCCCGAAGGTACTCGCGACCGAATCCGAGATGCCGCGCCTCGTCGATGTGGTGGACCTTGTTGATCCGGGCGATGAGGGGATGGATCGTCTTGTCGCTCATCATCTCGAGGTTGTAGTAGTCACCGAGTTCCTCGACGATCAAGACCTTGCAATAGAACGCGATGTCCTCTTCGCCCCGAGCGTATTCCCGAGGCAGGACGATCTTCTTCTCGGGATAGATCCGCCCCGCGTAGCGGTTGCAGAACATCCCGAACATGATCATGTGCTTGTTCTCTTCGTCCACGAAGTGATGGAGATATTCCGTCACCACCCCGAGCGTGTTCTTGCGATACATCCGATTCATCAGGCCCGAGATCAACGGTCGCTCGCCGTACAGGACGAAGCTGAAGAAGTTCACGATCTCGTAGAAGCTGAGGCGCTTGCGCTCGGCTTCACCCAGCCGATCCCAGACCGAGGTGCCGTGGATCGAGATCAGCTCTGGACTCATGTACCAATGCGCCTCGGGATCGAGGCTCTCGGGCCAGTCGAACGCCGAATAGACATCCCACGATTTACGGACGGAGGCGTCGCTGAGACGGGGCGCGAGTTCGACGGCGGTGGCCATGCTGGGACTCCTTCCTGGGCCGGCTGGATCGGATACACGCTGCCCGACGGATCCTACTCGGATCGCGAGGAGCCGTGGGGATGTACCTGTTGCCAGCGAATGCCAGCGGACGAGGACTTTCCCCGCCGAGTATAGCCGCGCGAACTCGCCGGC
>CAZFKD010000494.1:3236-3502 GCA_964519695.1 uncultured Spirochaetaceae bacterium | reverse complement strand
GATCCCGTCAGCGGCGAGCGGGCCGAGATCGACGCCGAGCACGCCGATCAGCCCGCCGGCGAGAATCGCACCGATCGTCAGGAGGAAGGCGCTCCGCACGTCGGGAAACGGCGGCGGGGCGGACGGCGGTCGCTGGGCGGTCATGCGGAGCTCCGTGGCTGGCGTTCGGCGGATTTCGGGCGCGCGTGCGGCGCGCGTTCGCGTTCGGAGAGCGCCGCGAGCGCCCGCCCCGTATGCGACCGCTCGCAGCGCGCGATCGCCTCCGG
>CAZFKD010000494.1:0-3226 GCA_964519695.1 uncultured Spirochaetaceae bacterium | reverse complement strand
CGGGCCCGAGGTCGATGACGTGGTCGGCGCTGCGGATCACGTCGAGATGGTGCTCGATCACGACGACCGTATTGCCGCGATCGACGAGCCGGCGCAGCAATCCGAGCAGGAGCTCGACGTCGACGAAATGCAGGCCCGTCGTCGGCTCGTCGAGCAGATAGAGCGTTCGCCCCGTCGCTTTGCGCGCGAGCTCCTTCGCGAGCTTCATGCGCTGGGCCTCGCCGCCCGAGAGCGTCGTCGCGGACTGGCCGAGCCGGACGTAGCCCAGGCCGACTTCGAGCAGCGCCTTCAGGGGTCGCGCGACGGCGGGTACGGCGTCGAAGAGGGTGACGGCTTCTTCGACCGAGAGATCGAGGACGTCCGCGATCGAACGGCCGCGGTAGCGGATCGCGAGGGTGTCGCGGTCGTAGCGACGGCCGCTGCAGACTTCGCAGGGCACGAAGACGTCCGGCAGGAATTGCATCTCGACGCGGATCGCGCCGTCGCCCTCGCATGCCTCGCAGCGGCCGCCCTTCACGTTGAAGGAGAAATGGCCCGGGCCGAGGCCGCGCAGGCGCGACTCGGGCAGGCCCGCAAAGAGGGCGCGGATCGCGGTGAAGGCGTTGCTGTAGGTTGCGGGATTGCTGCGTGGACTGCGGCCGATCGGCGACTGGTCGACGTCGACGAGCTTGTCGATCGCGTCGTCGCCGCGGATCGCGCGGTAGGGGCCGGGGGTCGCGAGGGCGCCGTGCAGCCGCGCGGCGAGGATGCGCTGGAGGGTGTCACTGACGAGGCTCGACTTGCCGCTGCCGGAGACGCCGGTGACGACCGTGAAGACGCCGAGCGGGAGCTCGAGATCGACGTTCTTCAGGTTGTGGGCCGTGCAACCTTCGAGACGGATCGACGGGGCGGGGCCGGCCGGGCGGGCGACGTCGGCGCGGTCGCGGGATGCGACGGCGGGGCGCGGCATCTCGATCCGCCGGCGACCGGAGAGAAAGGCCCCGGTCAGCGACTCGGGATGACGGGCGAGCGCGTCGGCGCTGCCCTCGGCGACGACCGAGCCGCCATGGACACCCGCGCCCGGACCGAGATCGACGACGTGGTCCGCGGCGCGGATCGTCGCCTCGTCGTGCTCGACCACGACGAGGCTGTTGCCCTGATCGCGCAGGGCAAGCAGGCTCGCGAGCAGACGGTCGTTGTCGCGCGGATGCAAACCGATCGAGGGCTCGTCGAGGATGTAGAGGACGCCGATCAGGCGGGCACCGATCTGCGTCGCGAGGCGGATGCGCTGGGCTTCGCCGCCGGAGAGCGTCGTCGCCGGTCGATCGAGGCTGAGATAGCCGAGTCCGACGTCCTCGAGGAACTGCAGGCGCTCGCGCACGGCCTTGAGGATGCGCTCGGCGATCTGGGCACGGACGCCGCGCAGCTCGAGCGCGGCGAAGAAGGCCGCGAGCGCGTCGATCGGGAGCGCGGAGAGCTCGGGCAGCGAGCGGCCGCCGATGCGGACGCTGCGGGCCTCGATGCGCAGCCGGCTGCCCGCGCAGTCGGGACACGGGCGCTCGCTTCGAAAACGCGCGAGCCGTGCATCGACGCGGCCCTCGTTCGCCGCGAGTCGCCGCTCGAGATCGCCGAGCACGCCGTCGAAGGGCCGCACGCTCCGCCCGATCGGAATCTCGAGCGCGGGGTCGCCTTCGAGCAGCTTGCAGCGGGCTTCAGCGGGCAGGGAACGCCAGGGTGTGTCGAGGTCGATCCCGAGCGGCTCAGCGATCCGCTCGAGCAGCTTGCGGTAGAAGCCGCGCGCTTCCTTCAGGTCGAACGCTGCAATCGCGCCCTCCGCGAGCGTGCGCTCCGGGTCGGGTACGCACCGCTGCGGATCGAAATAACCCTGCTGGCCGAGCCCACTACAGGCCTTGCAGGCGCCGAAGGGATTGTTGAAGGAGAAGAGCCGCGGCGAGAGCTCGGGAAACGAGATCTCGCAGGTCGGGCATGCCCCCGAGCGCGAGAGCCACCACGCGCCCGAGCCGCCGCCGTCCCCATCGACGACGTCGATCAACGCGAGGTCGTCCGCGAGGCGCAGCGCCGTCGCGAGGGACTCCGAAAGCCGCGCGCGTACGCCCGGCTTGACGGCGATGCGGTCGACGACGATCTCGATGTCGTGGCGCGCGCCGTGGGCGAGTACGATGTCGTCGGCGAGGTCGCGCAGGACGCCGTCGATGCGCGCGCGGGCGAAGCCGTCGCGGCGGAACTGATCGAGCTCCTTCTTGTACTGGCCCTTGCGGCCGCGCACGACGGGGGCGAGCACCTGGATCCGCGTGCCCTCGGGCAGGGCGAGCACGCGATCGACCATCTCCTCGAGCCCCTGCTGCGAGATGGCGGCGCCGCATTGCCAGCAATGGGCCGTGCCGGCCCGGGCGAAGAGCAGGCGCAGGGAGTCGGCGACCTCGGTGATCGTGCCGACCGTGCTGCGCGGGCTCTTGCCGATGCCCTTCTGCTCGATCGCGACGGCGGGCGAGAGACCTTCGATGGATTCGACGTCGGGGCGGGCGAGCTGGTCGAGGAACTGGCGCGCGTAGCTCGAAAGGCTCTCGACATAACGCCGCTGACCCTCGGCATAGAGCGTGTCGAAGGCGAGGCTCGACTTGCCGGAGCCCGACGGGCCGGTGATGACGACGAGCTTGTTGCGGGGGAGCCTGAGGTCGACGGATTTCAGGTTGTGGGTACGTGCGCCGTGGATCGTGATCTCTTCGGGGTCCCCGCGCGCGGCGAGGCGGGCGATCGTTTCGAAGTCCCGTGCCAGTCGGGGATCGGATTCGCTCGGGGACGCCCAGCCTCGAACGATCGGGCTCGCGGCCTCAACCACCGAACGAGCCCTTGCGCTCGATATGGGTCTGCTTGCGCAGCACGTCGATCCATTTGACGTATTCGGCTTCGGTCTTCTGCTGGAACAGGAGGTTGCGCAGCTGTGGCTGGGCCTCTTCGTAGGAGACGGGTCGGAAGGGTCGCCGATCGACGAGCTGGAGCAGATTGCAGCCGAACGACATCTCGACGGGCTGCGTCAGCTGGCCGGGCGCGAGGTTCGCGATCGCGCCCTTCATCCAGGACGCGAGCTCGGAGTCGTGGATCCAGCCGAGATCGCCCTCGCGCTCGGGGTTCATCTCCGTGATCCGGCGCGCGACCGCCTCGAAACCCGCCCCGCCCTCGATCTCCGCCCGCGCGGTCGCGATGCGGGCGCAGGCCTCGCTGCCCG
>CAZFKD010000493.1:0-3511 GCA_964519695.1 uncultured Spirochaetaceae bacterium | reverse complement strand
ACTGTGCGACGTGTATTCGTAGCTGCGCAATTTGATCTCCGTGCCCGACGCGCCGTTCAGCACGAACTCCTTGAGCTGATCGGTCATCACCATCACCTCGTAGATGGCGACCCGGCCCTTGAAGCCGGTATCCGAGCAGTTGCCGCAGCCCTTGCCCCGCCTCGGCTGGTAGCTGCG
This sequence comes from uncultured Spirochaetaceae bacterium, assembly GCA_964519695.1. Lineage (GTDB taxonomy): Bacteria > Myxococcota_A > UBA9160 > UBA9160 > UBA4427 > UBA4427. The sequence continues at coordinate 3,334 of CAZFKD010000493.1, read as the reverse complement.
GGCTTCCTCTTCGGAGAGACCCGCATCGATCACCTGCTGCTTCTCGACGTCTGGATCGTCGGCGACACACTGGCTGCAGATCCGGCGCGCGAGGCGCTGGGCCACGATGCAGTTGACCGCGGAGGCGACGAGGAAGGGCTCGATGCCCATGTTGAGGAGCCGGTTGATCGTCGATGGCGCGTCGTTGGTATGCAGGGTCGAGAGCACCATGTGACCCGTGAGCGCGGCCTTGACCGCGATCTCGGCCGTCTCGAAGTCGCGGATCTCGCCGACCATGATGATGTCGGGATCCTGACGCAGGAAGGAGCGGAGACAGGCCGCGAAGTTGAGGCCGATGTCCTCGTGCATCTGGACCTGGTTGATGCCGGCGAGATTGAACTCGACCGGATCCTCGGCCGTCGACAGGTTCTCGCTCGTCTTGTTCAGCTCCGAGAGCGCGGAGTAGAGCGTCGTCGTCTTGCCCGAACCGGTCGGGCCCGTCACGAGCACCATGCCGAAGGGCTGATGGATCGAGTGCTGGAAGTTGTCCAGTTGCCTCTGCTCGAAGCCGAGCTTGGTCATGTCGAGCTGCAGGTTGCTCTTGTCGAGGAGGCGGAGCACGACCTTCTCGCCGAACAGGGTCGGCAGGACCGAGACGCGGAAGTCCATCTCGCGGCCCTTGCCGAGCTTCAGCTTGATGCGGCCGTCCTGCGGCAGACGGCGCTCTGCGATGTCGAGCTCCGACATGATCTTGAGGCGCGAGGTGAGCGCGTTCTTGAGCTTCAGCGGCGGCTTCATGACCTCGTAGAGCAGACCGTCGATCCGATAGCGGACGCGGAAGGACTTTTCGTACGGCTCGATGTGGATGTCCGAGGCGTTCTTCTTGATGGCGTCGGTGAGGATCAGGTTGACGAGCTTGACGACCGGGGCGTCTTCCGCCTCCTTCGCCATCTTGCGCGCATCTTCCTCGTCCTCGCCCATCACCACATCGATGCCGGCGTCGTCGAAGCCGGCCATCACGTCGTCGAGGATGTCCTCCTCGGGCTCGGCGTAGTAGGTCTCGATGGCCGCGCGAATCGACTGTTCCGAGGCGACGACCGGCTGGATGTTGTAGCCGGTGAGGAACTTGATGTCGTCGAGCGCGAAGATGTTGGAGGGATCCGCGGTCGCGAGGATGAGCGTCGATCCCGCGCGATTGACGGGCACGACGTTGTGTTTGGTGGCGACGTCCTCCGGGATCAGCGCGAGGACTTCGGGCTCGATCGTGAAGTCGGCCAGATTGATCGACGGAACGCCGTATTGCTTCGCGACGAACTCGGAGAGCTCGTTCTCGTCCATGAAGCCGAGCGCAGTGATCTGGGCGCCGAGGCGACGGCCCTGGACGGCGGCCTCCTCTCGGGCCTTGCTCAGCTGCTCGGACGAGAGCAGATTCTCTTTGACAAGGAGCTCACCGATGCGCTCGTTCAACGAAACCCCTCCCCCACGCGGCTCGGCCTGCCCGGGTCGGGCACCCACGAGCCGGCGGGTCTGTCGCGTCGCCGCCCACGCGGCAAAAGAAACGCAAACTCGCCGGGTTATCGGCGGCGGCAGGAGGCAGCTTTACAGTCCGGCGCAGGCGGATCGCGACGGGGACGCCCGGAGCCCGCGCCTGCGATGCCGCTTCCCGGCAGTCCCGAATGGATCGGCGGAGGCAAGCACGCAATCCGCGCGCAGCCAGGATGAATCGCTGCCATGGGACGCGAAGCGCGCCGGATCAGGCGCCGAGGCGGGCGCGGGCGGAGGCGATGTCGAGCGCGATCTGGGCCCGGAGCGCGTCGACGGATTCGAATCGGATCTCGCCGCGCAGCCGCCCCTCGAAGCTGAGATCGACCTCGAGGCCGTAGAGATCCCCCGAGAAGTCGATCAGGTGGGCTTCGGCGACGAGATCCCGTCCGTCCCGGAAGGTCGGCCGGTAGCCCACGTTCGTCACGACCGGCCAGGGCTTGGCGTCGCGACCGGCGTCGAGGCGCCGCAGATGGCCGAAATAGACGCCCGGCGCCGGCAGGATCTCTGTCTCGGGAGCCAGGTTCGCCGTCGGGAAGCCCAGCGTCCGTCCGCGACGGTCGCCGACCGTGACCTCGCCCCGGACGCAGAAGGCCCGCCCGAGCAGGAGGGCGGCCTCCTCGACCTGCCCCTCGGCGAGGAGCTGGCGGATGCGGGTCGAGTTGACGTCGCGGCCCGCGACCGAGACCTCCGGGACGACGGTGACCGAGAAGCCGAGATGCGGTCCGCGCTCGGTCAGGAGCCGCATCGAGCCCTCGCGATCGCGTCCGAAATGGAAGTCGTACCCGACGTAGACCTCGACCGGCCGGACCCGGCGATGAACGTAGTCCTCGATGAACTGCTCGGGCGAGACCCGGGCGAAATCCTGGTCGAAGGGCTCGGCGATCACCGCATCGACACCGAGGGCCGCCAGGGTCTCCATCTTCTGGTCGAAGGTCTCGAGCAGGCGCAGGGCCTTTTCCGACTGAAGTACCCGCCGGGGATGCGGCTCGAACGTATAAAGGACGGACTCCCCGGAGAGGGCACGAGCGCGGTCGACGATCATGCGCAGGATCGCCTGATGACCGACGTGAACGCCGTCGAAATTGCCGATCGTCAGGACGGCTCGCCGGAAGGCCCGCTCGAGCTTCGAAGCGCCGTGAAAGATCTCCAAGCGATTTCCTCGTCCGCTAGACTGCCCGCGTGCGGATTCTCTCGCACTACTTCATCGCGCGCTTCTTCGGGCTCTTCCTGATCGTCCTGGTCGCCAGCTTCGCGATCCTGACCTCGGTGGAGCTCGTCCTGAATCTCGACGAGTTCTTGGGCGCGCGGCCGTCAGCGACCCCTTCGCGCCCCATCGATGACGCGATCCGGATCCTCGAATCCCTCTGGCACCGGCTCGCAACCACCTACCTGCCCGATCTGCTGCCGATCGCCAGCTTCATCGCGTCCTTCCTGACCTTCGCGCTCGCCGGCCGGCGGCTCGAGCCGATTGCGATCCAGGCGGGCGGTATCCGGCTGGCGCGCGTCGTCCTGCCCGTCCTGCTGGCAGCGAGCGCGCTCACGGCCCTCGACGCCCTCGTCCACGAGTCGCTCGTGCTGCAGGCCGCGCGGGCACGCCTCGCCGAGAACCGGACGGACCGCAGCGCGTTCGACCGGGAGCAGCGCGCGTTCTGGTACCACAGCGGCCCCATGATCACCAACATCGGTTATTCGGATCCGACGACCCGGACCCTCCACGACGTCGAGCTCTTCGAACGGGGCCTCGGTCACGAGAGCGGGCACATCGTGCGCATCGTGCGGGCGCCGACCGTTCGAATCCTGGCCAACGGCG
>CAZFKD010000492.1:0-3519 GCA_964519695.1 uncultured Spirochaetaceae bacterium | reverse complement strand
GATGATCGCGACCGACCTCAGCGAGAGGAAGCGATCCGAGGTCGATCGCGCCCGCCACGAGCGCGAGCTCGAGGAGACGGTCGCCGAGCGCACGCGCGAGCTGCTCGAATCCCGCGAGCGCCTGCTCGAGAGCGAGCGGCTCGCCGTCATCGGGACGCTCGCCGCCGGCGTCGCGCATCAGATCAACAATCCGATCGGCGCGATCCTGAACTGCTCCGAGTACGCGCTGCTCTGCAGCGACGACGAGGACGCGCGAGAGATCTTCGAGCGCGCGCTTCTGGACAATCTCACCGAGGCACGCCGCTGCGCGCAGATCGTGCGCAGCATGCTCCAGTTCAGTCGCGATCAGCCGACCGCGAAATGGGTCGAGGACCTGAACCGCGTCGCCCGCAGCGCCCAGCGCGCGATCAGCGCCTACGCCAAGGACCGGCGCGCGACCATCTCGTTCAGGACGGCGGACGAGGCCCTGCTCGCCCGCGTCAGCCCGATCGAGCTCGAGCAGGCGATCGTGAACGTCCTGCGCAACGCGATCGAGTCGCGCTCCTCGGGAGCCCATGTCTCGATCCTGATCGCGCGCCGCGACAAATGGGCGACGATCGAGATCACCGACGACGGCCGCGGCATCCCGCCCGAGAACGAGGAGCGGATCTTCCAGCCTTTCTTCTCGACCCGGACGCGAGAGGGCGGCACGGGTCTCGGCCTCTCCGTCGCGCACGGCGTCATCACGGAGCACGGCGGCCAGATCCGCATCGACTCGACCCTCGGCTCGGGCACGCGGGTCGTGATGACGCTCCCGATCGAGCAGGCGGCCCAGAGGCGCGATTTCGGGACCGAACGAGGCGATTGACCCCGCCTGTGAAACCTCCGAGAATCGCAGGGCGGGCGACCCTGCCCGCCGAGCCGACCGAGGAGGCCTTCGATGACCAGCCGAGCCGAGCGACGCATCCTGGACGGGAGCGCCTGGCGCGATTTCTGCCGCGCCCTCGAAGCCGCGGGCGACACGATCCTGCGTCCGAGCACCCCCGCGACGCCCTTCGATCGCGCGGAGGGCATCCGCTACCTGACGCGTCTGCTGCGCGCCGGCCTCGAGAGCCAGATCGAGTCCTCCGATCCGTGTCATCCGCGCTTCTTCCAGCTCTCGAACGAGACGATCCGGATCGGGAACGACAACCCCGACAACATCTATCACAACTGCAACATCTCGGGCCGCTACGACTACCGCATCCGCGGGACGCGCGGCACGGTCCCCTACCTCAGCTTCGGCACCAAGGCCGGCAGCTACGACCGCGACGCCGAGATGCGCCCGACCGGCCAGATCGACGCGCGCCGCATCGAGGTCGCGGCCGACGGGACGTTCGAGATCCTCGTCAGCAGCCGCCCGCAACCGGGCAACTGGCTCCCCATGGAGGAGTCCTCCGAGAGCATCATCGTCCGGCAGACCTTCGACGTGCGCGACGCCGCGACGCCCGCGACCTACACGATCGAATGTCTGAATCCCGCGCCCGGCGAGCATACCGACGCGCTCGATCCCCTCGCGATCGAGCCCGCCCTGGGGCGCGCCGCCGCCTTCGTGACGAAGACCTCGAACCTCTTCATCGACTGGATGGAGATCTACGAGAAGCACCTGAACCAGCTGCCCTCGGACGACCAGGACCGCTGCCAGCGCGCGGGCGGCGACGCGAACATCCACTACCACCAGAGCTACTGGCGGCTCGCTCCGGACCAGGCGCTCGTGATCGAGACGGATCGGATCCCGACAGTCGGGACCTGGAACTTCCAGCTCTCGAATTTCTGGATGGAATCCCTCGAGTACCGCCACCACCGGATCCACATCAACCACGCGACCGCGCGCTACGAGCCGGACGGCAGCCTGCGGATCGTCGTCGCCCATCGCGACCCGGGCCCGCGCTTCCCGAACTGGCTCGATACGTGCCGCCACGATCGCGGCGGCATGCTCTTTCGCTGGATCGGCTGCGGAGACGACCATCCGCCGGTGCAGACCCGCGTCGTCCGACTCTCGGAGCTCGTGGCCGGGACGGAGCTCGTGGCCGGGACGGAGCTCGTGGCCGGGACGGAGCCCGTGGCCAGGACGCGCTGAGCCACATGGGCTGGACCGGCGGGCAGTATTCGCTCTACCGCGCCGCGCTGGCCTTCGCTGGAGCCGGAGCGGTGCTCGGCGCCTTCGATCCGCCCCGCGGCGCGCGGTCGATGCTCGCCGTCGGTCTGGTCGAGATCGTGACCGTCGCGAGTGCGCTGGCGCTCGCCGCCGGCTTTCGGGATCGGGCGGCCGCCGTGCTGCTCGTCGCGGGCGTCGCGGCGGCCGAGCTCTTCGCGGGGGGGGTGGTCGCGATGCCTTCCCTGGCGAGCCTCGCGAGCGAGCGCGGCGGGCTGCTGCTCGGCGTGCTGCTGCTGCTGCACATCGCCGTGCCGCGGGCGCCCTTCGGCGCCTTCGATGCGCGCGGACGGATCGACCCGCGCGGCGGCTGGCAGCGGCCCGCCTGGATGGACGAGGTCGCCTGGGTCCTGCTGCTCGTCGTCGCGGCCGTGTCGCTCCTGCTCGAAGCGGGCTCGCGCGATGCGTTCGTCCGCCTCTTCCGCTTTCTTCCGGAGGCCGCTGCCGCGGCGATCGCCGTCGCGCTCCGGTCGCAGCGGCCGGCGGCCTGGGCCGCGCTGCTGCTCTGGCATCTCGCCTGTGTCTTCGCGTTCGGGGCCGCGTCGGGCGAAGCGGGCCGGCTGCTCCTGATCCTCTTCGCCGCAGAGCCCGGCGCGTGGCGCGGTCGCTCGCTGCAGGTCGATGAAGGCCGTGCCGGCGAAGCGCCCGTTCGCCCCGCGCGGCTCTTCTACGACGGCGACTGCGGCTTCTGCCACCGCAGCGTGCGCTTCATCCTCGCCGAGGAGCTCGCGACGCCCGAACCGCTCCGACTGCGCTTCGCCGCCCTCGGCGGTGAAGCCTTCCATGGCTGTCTCGCCCGCCATCCGGAGCTCGAGCCCGCGAGCCTGCCCGACAGCATCGTCCTCGAGCTCGAGGACGGCACGATCCGGACGCGCTCGGCCGCCGCGCTCGAAATCGCCTCGCGGCTCGGTGGATTCTGGCGCCTGCTCGCCCTCGCCCTCGCTCGCCTTCCTGCGGCCCTGCTCGACGCGGCCTACGATGCGATCGCGCGCGTCCGCAAGCGGCTCTTCACGAGCCCGAAGGATCTCTGCCCGATCCTGCCGCCCGACCTGCGCGCACGCTTCGACGCCTGACGCGCGGGGGCCGACCTAACCGCCCTGGGGCACCGGCGTCACGAATCGGCGCGTCTGGATCGCCGCGACCCGGAACCCCTTCTCCGAGAGCCCGGCCGCGAAGCGCCTGACCCCGGCTCCGCCTTCGCAGGCCAGCTGCATCACGCCATCGAAGGCGAGCGGCCGGCCCGCCATCGGGAACGCGTCGCGGACGATCGCCTGGCGCAGATCCGGAACGCCCAGGGCCAGCGCGGGCCAATGATCGCGCAGCAGGCTCCGCGAGCATTCCGTCCG
>CAZFKD010000491.1:1644-3519 GCA_964519695.1 uncultured Spirochaetaceae bacterium | reverse complement strand
ACCCGCGACCCGCGAGTCGCGCGCGGGCGCCCGGCCTCGGGTACGTTGCGGCCGGCCCGCGAGGCCAGGGGGCGACGCGTCGCCCCGCGCGCCCGCGCGACGACGAGGGGAGGGGGAATGGATCAGCCTGGAATGCTGCGCCGCGACGCACGCGACGTCGCGCGCTACGACCTCGAATGCGACGTCCTGATCGTCGGCTTCGGCTGCGCCGGCGCCTGCGCCGCGATCGAGGCCGCCGGCGCCGGGGCGGACGTCCTCGTCGTCGAGCGCTCGGGCGGCCCGGGCGGGACGTCGATCAATTCCGGCGGCTTCCTCTATCTCGGCGGGGGCACCGCGCTGCAGAAGGCCCTCGGCTACGAAGATTCGGCCGAGAACATGTTCCGCTACATGATGGCGGCCTGCGGGCCGGCGCCCGACGAGGCGCTGATCGCGCCCTACTGCGAGGAGAGCGTCGCGCATTTCGACTGGGTCGTGAAGCAGGGCGTCCCCTACCGCGCGAGCTTCTTCCCGGGCAATCACGAGCCCTTCACGACCGACGACGGCCTGACCTACTCCGGCAGCGAGCACGTCCATCCCTTCAATGCGATCGCGCGCCCCGCCCCGCGCGGTCATGCGCCGCGCTCGATTCGCGACAAGGGCGCGCTGCTGATGAACTGCCTGATCGGCAAGGCGCGAGCCGCCGGGATCCGGACCGCATGGCAGAGCCGCTGTGATCAGCTGGTCCTCGAGCGCGACGGTCGCGTCGCAGGCGCCGTGCTCTCGACCCTCGAAGGCGAGCGGATCGTGCGCGCGAAGAAGGGCGTCCTGCTGACCGCCGGCGGCTTCATCTACGACGACGCGATGCTCGCGCGCTACGCGCCGGCCCTGCTGCGCTGCGGCTCGAAGGTCGGAACCGAGACCGACGACGGCCTCGGCATCCGGCTCGGCCTCGCCGCCGGGGGCGAGGCGATCCGGATGGATACGGGCGACGTCAGCATGGCGATCTTCCCGCCGAACGTCCTGCGGAAGGGCATCTTCGTGAACCGCCAGGGGCAGCGCTTCCTGAACGAAGACGTCTATTTCGGCCGCGCCGGCGAGACGATCCTCTTCCACCAGGACGGCAAGGCCTATCACATCGTCGACGACGCCTGCTTCGAGCGTCCGGCGCATTTTCCGATCGAGCTGGCGGGCGTCGGCGAGACGATCGAGGAGCTCGAGGCGGAGGTCGGCTTTCCGAAGGGCGCGCTCCAGGCGACCGTCGCCTACTACAACGAGCACGCCGCTCGCCGCGAGGATCCGCTCTTCCACAAGCTCCCCGAATGGCTCGCGCCCCTCGCGAAGCCGCCCTTTGCGGCAATCGACCTGCGCGCCGAGCAGCCCTTCTTCACGGCCTTCACCCTCGGTGGACTGCGGATCGACCCGCATGGGCGTGTTCTGGCCGCAATAGGCGAGCCCGTTCCCGGACTCTATGCGGCAGGTCGCACGACCTCGGGCGTCGCGAAGCAGGGCTATTCGAGCGGGATGTCGCTCGGCGACGGGAGCTTCTTCGGGCGAAGGGCGGGGCGCCACGCCGCGGGGGGATGAGCCGGCCGGGGTCGGGCGCCTAGCGTTCGCTCGCGGCCGCGCGAAAGATCTCTTCGTAGACGTGGTTGAGGGCGACGCGGTGGGGCGCCAGCTCGGGCGGGCAGGCGCCGCGGCTCGCGGCCGCGACGGTCGTCGGCCGCGCGAGGACGCCGGCGTCCTCCATTTCGTAGAGCGTGCAGTAGTCGTGCTGGCCGGGCGCGCGAGCGCCGTCCGCGGCGAGGGCGACGTTCTCGAATCGCCGTGCTCCGAGCATGCCGGGGGCGTCGAGGACGGCCGGGACGTGCACGTTCGCGTACCAGTCGACGAATTGCT
>CAZFKD010000491.1:0-1634 GCA_964519695.1 uncultured Spirochaetaceae bacterium | reverse complement strand
GACGACGTGGAGGATCGCCGGGCCGATCGATTGCTGCCGGAGGCCCGAAGCGGCGCCGAGCTCCCGGTAGAGCGCGCGTTGGGAACGGATCCGGCCGGGGAACTCCGCCGGCATCTCGACTTTTCGCTCGGCATACGGGTGCGTCTCGAGGGCCGAAGGCGCCTCGAGCTGGTAGAGCGTCAGCCCGGCCGGCGCCGGGGCGGCGTCCGGGAGAGGGCGGACCCGGCGCAGGCGTCTGGCCGAGAGGAAGCCGGGCAGCCGCAGGTTATCCGCGAGATGTCCCTCGCACCAGCGCTCGAACGCCGGTGCGATCGCCGCGTCGAGGTCCGTCCCGAGGTGGAGCATCGCCGGACCGATCGGCTGGCTCGGTCTTCCGGTTCGCATGGCTCCGCGCGCCCCGCCTAGAGGTTCCAGACCCGCGCCGCATTCCCCGAAACGATCTTCTTCCGATCCTCCGCGGGCACCCCGCCGAGCATCTTCTCGACCACCGCTCGCGAGTTCGGCCAGCTCGAAACCGGATGCGGATAATCCGAAGACCACATCACGTTGTCTACCCCGAGCCGCTCGACCGCGTGGCGATAGGCGTCCGGCTCGTCGATGAAGGTCAGGAACACGTTCTGGTGGAAATAATGGCTCGGCGGATGCTGGATCGCCGGGAAGTCGTAGCCCTGGCGGGCCTGCAGATCGTCGACGATGAAGAGCCACCAGCTGATCCAGCCGAGCCCAGGCTCGACGAAGACGACCTTCAGCTTCGGGAATCGTTCGAAGACGCCGCCCAGGATGAACATGCCGAGGGGCTCGGCGGTCGAGAGCGCGACGGCGCCGACGAAGATGCCCTTCTGCGGCGTCGGGTCGCGGCGGGCGAGGCCTTCGAGCTGGGTGTTCAGGCCGATGTGGAGGCAGATGGGGAGATCCGTCTCCTGGATGACGTTCCAGAGCGGGTCGTAGCGCTTGTCCCAGTAGTCGGGCAGACCGAGCTCGGCCGGGAAGACGGGGAGCTGGAGCGATTTGCCGCCCTGGGCCGCCACCCATTTCACCTCGGCGACGGCGCCTTCGATGTCGTGGATGGGGATCTGATAGGAGGTGATGAAGCGGCGGCGATCGATCGACGCGAAGTCGTGCATCGTCTGGTTGAAGGCGCGCGTCGCTTCGCGGTTGCCTTCCTTCAGCAGGTAGAGATAGCGGAACGCGCTGACCTCGCAGTACATGACGGAGGCGTCGACCCCGTCGGCGTCGAGGTCCTCGAGCCGGGCCTTCGCGTCCGAATGACCGATGCGGCCGGCGGAGGGGAAGCGGCGGCGGCCGAGGCTCATCATGTCGGCGTGCTGCTCGCCCTGGTAGTCCTGCTGCTCGCACCAGCGGCCGTTGGCTTCGCTGCTCATGCTCTTCGCCATCGCGGCGCCGAACTCGCCGAGGGCGGCGTCGTAGGCGGCGTGGTATCGGGTCGCGAGGCGGAGCTTGATCTCGGGATGGGCGAGGTCGACGTGATCGTCCGAGGAGATGAGGCGTTCGGCGGCGGACATCGGGATGCCTCCGGTTTTCTGCGGGGAGGGGGACGGCCGATCGGCGAGGCGCGTTCGAACGACTCGGCCGAGACGACCGGCGACTCACGCGAGCATATCAGCCGCGCCGCA
>CAZFKD010000490.1:0-3523 GCA_964519695.1 uncultured Spirochaetaceae bacterium | reverse complement strand
GGGGTGAGATGTAAAGGACGTGCGCGCAGCACGGCATCGGACGCGCCGGTGAGAGACCACGCGCACGTCCGAGCCACGAACCCCGCGCCGCCCGCCCGGGGCGCCGGGCACGTCGTTCGGGCTCGTACCCACGCGCTCTGGCCATGAGCGGAATGGCTGACGTAACGTCAGCGCAGCCCGCACATCCCGGGCAGGAGAACGAGTGCATGGCCGACGAGCGAGACCCCGCCCACGAACGGATCGAACGCATGAACCAACGCTTCGCGGCGCTGGCCGGATGGTGCTTCGACCATCGCGTCGCGGTCGCACTCGTCTGCCTCGTGCTCTTCGCCGGGAGCTTCCAGCTCGCCTCGCAGGTCGGCCAGGACGCCAGCTACGAATCCTATTTCAACGAGGGCGACGACACCTACGAGTCCTACCAGAAATACCTCGAGGATTTCGGCTCGGACGAGGTCGGCTACATCGGCTACGAGGTGCCGGAGCTCGAGCACGGCGTCTGGAACGTCGATGCGATGGCGGCGCTGATCGCGCTGACCGAGGCGCTCGAGGACGAGGTCCCCTTCGTCTACGAGGTGACGAGTCTCGCGAACGCCGAGTACACGGTCGCGACGGAGGAAGGCCTCGAGATCACGAAGATCCGCGACGAATGGCCGCTGACCCAGGAAGAGCTGCTGGAGCGCCGCGCGGGCTACCTGAACAAGCCGCTGATGGTCGGCGGCATCGTCAACCAGGATGCGTCGTTCGCGGCGATCGTGCTCGAGATGGATCGGACCAGCACGGATCCCGACGAGGAGATCATCTGGGATCCCGAGGCGCCCGGCGAGCTCGAGAACAAATACCCTCAGGTCTCGGACACGAAGATCATGGAGATCCTCGCGCGGCCCGAGTTCTCGGATCTCCGCTTCTTCCCGTCGGGCGACGTGCCGCTCAACGCCTTCTTCAATCGCGTGCTCGAATCCGAATGGCTCTCCCTGCTCGCGATCACGCTGCTCGTCATCAGCGTGCTCCAGCTGATCAACTTCCGGAGCTTCGTCGGCGTCGCCGCGCCGCTCTTCGTGCTGCTCCTGACGGCCTTCATGACCGTCGCGTTCATGGTCGTGCGGGGCTACGAGATCGGCCTCTCGTTCACCGCGACCCCGACGCTGCTCGCCGCCATCGGCGTCGCCTACTGCGTCCACGTCTTGTCCGAGTTCCGCATCCAGATCCGCAAGACCGGCGACCGCCGCGAGGCCCTCGTCGCGACGATGTCCCTCGTCGGGCTGCCCTCGCTGCTGACGGCGGTGACGACGGCGGTCGGATTCGCCTGCATGTCCTTCGTGCCGATCCGAACGATGGCGGAGGGCGCGGTCTACCAGTCCTTCGGCGTGATGGCTGCCTACTTCTTCTCGGTCACCGTCCTGCTCGCGATGCTCTCGTTCGGCGCGCGCCGGCCGGCGTGGGCGCAGCCATCGAACGACGGGGCAATGGCGCCGGCCGAGTCGGGCCCGATCGGCCGATTCCTCGACCGCGTCACGGATTTCAACCTCGCCCACCGCTTCGGTCTGCTGGTCGCCTTCGCGCTCTTCACGCTCGCCTGCATCGGGGGCGCGGCGGTCGTCACCGTCGATTCGAACTGGCTCGCCGATTTCTGGGAAGGCTCGGAGATCCGGACCAACATCGTCAAGGTCGACGACGAGATGGGCGGCATGAGCAACGTCATCTATCTCTTCGATGGCGGCGCGGACGAATCGATCAAGGAGCCCGCCGTCCTGCGCGAGATCGTTCGGCTCGAGCAGCTCGCGCTCGAGGATCCCTGGCTCGTCCGCAAGACCTATTCGATCGTCGACATCGTTAAGGACCTGAACCAGTCCTTCCATGCCGACGATCCCGCCTACCACCGGATTCCCGATACCCGCGAAGAGGTCGCCCAGTACCTGCTGCTCTACGAATCCTCGGGCGGCGAGGAGGCCTCCGAGCTCGTGTCGCCGGACTACCGCGTCGCGAGCCTCGAGCTGCGGATCCGGGTCGGCCGGATCGTCCACATGCAGGCGCTGATCGACCGCCTCGACGCGGCGCTCGAGAAGCAGCCCATCGAGCACGCGAGCCTGACGCTGACGGGTATCGGCGCGCTCTGGCTCAAGCTGACGAGCTACATCGTGACGAGTCAGATCCAGGGCTTCGGGCTCGCCCTCGTCGCGGTCTCGATCGTCATGATGCTGCTCTTCCGGTCGGTGCCCGTCGGGCTCATCGCGATGGTGCCCAACATCGTGCCCGTCCTGCTCGCGCTCGGCGCGATGGGCTGGTTCGACATCCCGCTCGACTACAACAAGGCGACGATCGCTTCGATCGCCCTCGGCATCGCCGTCGACGACACGGTCCATCTCATGTCGCGCTACCGGCTCGAGTTCGGCATCCATCGCGACTACGCGCTCGCCCTGCGCGCCGCGATGCAGGACGTCGGGCGGGCGCTGATCAATACGTCGACGGCGCTCGTGTTCGGCTTCCTCGTCCTGATGCTCTCGGATCTGCGATCGGAGGCCTATCGCGGCCTGCTGCTCGCAGCCGCCCTGACGACCGCCCTGCTCGCCGACCTCTTCCTGCTGCCGCCGCTGGTGCTCTGGCTGAAGCCCTTCGGGCCCGAGCGCGCGGGCCGCGCGGAGGAGCAGGCCCCGGACGCCCTCCGCGCAGCCGCCTGAGCGGCGTCCCGGTACGGCGCGAGGCGGCCGAGCGGATCAGCGAGGCGCGGCCGCGCCGATCAGCGGGAAAAGCCGAGCGCTTCGGCGACGATCGGATGGACGATCGCGCCGGCGCGGGCGGTCAGCCCGCTCGAAAGGCCGGGCTCCCGTTCCAGCGCGCCATCGACACCGAGCGTCGCGAGGCGCCGAACGAAGGGCAGCGTCGCGTTGGTCAGCGCGAAGGTCGAGGTCCGCGGGACGGCGCCCGGCATGTTCGTCACGCAGTAGTGGACGACCCCTTCTTCGACGTAGGTCGGGCTCGCGTGGGTCGTCGGGCGACTCGTCTCGAAGCAGCCGCCCTGATCGATGGCGACGTCGACGACGACCGATCCGGTCGGCATCGCGCGCACCATCGCGCGGTCGACGAGCTTCGGGGTGGAGGCGCCCGGAACGAGCACCGTCCCGACGACGAGATCGGCCCGTGTCACCAGCTCGCCGATCGCGTCCCGGGTCGAGTAGACCGTATGCGCACGCCCGAGGAACTGGCTCGCGAGCTCGCGCAGCCGGGGAAGGGAGCGGTCGACGATCGTGACGTCCGCGCCGAGGCCGATCGCCATGGCCGCGGCATGCGAGCCGGCGATGCCGCCCCCGATGATCACGACCCGCGCCGGCGGCACGCCGGGCACCCCGCCGAGCAGGATTCCCCGCCCGCCCGCCGCCCGCTCGAGGCAATGGGCGCCGACCTGGATCGCCATCCGGCCGGCGACCTCGCTCATCGGCGTCAGCAAGGGAAGCGAGCCGTCCGGGGCCGTCACCGTCTCGTAGGCGATCGCCGTCGCGCCGGAGGCGAGCAGTGCGCGGGCCTGGGC
>CAZFKD010000489.1:1999-3533 GCA_964519695.1 uncultured Spirochaetaceae bacterium | reverse complement strand
TCGACGCGTGCGGCCGAGCCACGAACCCCGCGCAGCTCGACCGGACCACTGGGCACGGCGTTCGGAAGCGTTCTACCGCGGCCTGCTAACGCGATACGGGTTCGAGGCGGAGGATCTGGCTGCCGGATCGGTGTTCGAGGAGGAGGAGGATTTCGCCGGTCGGGGCGATTTCGACGTCGCGGAAGCGGCCGAGGCCGGCGATCAGGGTCTCCTGCAGGGCGGCACCGTTCTCGTCGAGGACGTAACGCCAGAGATCGTTCTTTGCGAGCGTCGCGACGATCGCGTGGTCCTGCCATTTCGGGAAGGCCGTGCCGCGATAGAAGACGAGGCTCGAGGCGCCGGGCGACGGGGTCCAGGCGATCTTCGGGCGTTCGAGGGTCTGCGGGTCGACCGTGAGGCCCAGTTCCTCGGCGTAGTGGATCGGGCGGCCGTCGTAGTCGACGCCCTCGCTGATCACGGGCCAGCCGTAGTTGATGCCGGCGCGGATCAGGTTGAGTTCGTCGCCGCCGCGGGGGCCGTGTTCCGTCGCCCAGAGGCGGCCGGTCGCGCGATCGAAGGCGAGGCCCTGGACGACGCGGTGGCCGAGGGTGTAGATGCTGGGAAGCGCGCCGGGGACCTTCGCGAAGGGGTTGTCGGCGGGAATCGTTCCATCGTCGCGAACGCGCATGATCTTGCCGTAGGGCTGATCGAGATCCTGGATGCCGGCGTAGTCGACGAACTGGCCGACGACGAAGTAGACATGGCCCGCGTCGTCGAACTCGATGCGGGCGCCGGCGCCGTTCTCGAGCCCGTCCTGATAGGTCTCCTTCGGCGCTTCCCAGATCGTCTGCTGATCGACCCAGGCATCGCCCGAGAGCCGGCCGCGGACGAGCTTCAGCATCACGACCGGGCGGCCGGCCTTCCGACTCGCTTCGTTGCAGCCCTCGCAGCGATCGCCGTAGAGCAGGTAGATCCAGCCGTTGTTCGCGTAGTCCGGATGGAGGGCGACCTCGTGCATCCAGCCCATGCCGGCGTAGGCAGTCCCGCGCAGCTCGGAGTCGGCGAAGACCTTCGGCGTGCCCGTCACGAGGGTCGCCGATGCGCCGTCGGCCGAGACGATCGAGAGACCGCGCATCTTCTCGGTCAACAGAATGCGGCCGTCGGGGAGCGGCGCGATCGAATAGGGCTCGGAGATGGCGCCGCGGACGACGCGGATCCGGAAATCGTGGTGCTGGGTCTCGAGGACCTCCGTCGGGATCACGGGCGGGACGCCGACCCCGGTGCCCCGATCGCCGCGGTCGCCCTCCCGCTTCTCGAGCAGGTAGATTGCGAGGCCGCGGATGTCGGCGGCCGGGAGCGCCTCGGCCCAGCCCGGCATCTTCGCGCCGAAGCCCTGCGAGATGCTGGCGACGACCGCCTCGAGGGAGTCGCCGTGGACGAGCGCGGGACCGTTCAAGGCCGAGCCGAGCGCCGAGCCCTCGAGCGCGGCGCCATGGCAGACCGCGCAGTTCGCCGCATAGACCCGCTCGCCTCGCTCGGTGGCAGTTCCCGGCCC
>CAZFKD010000489.1:0-1989 GCA_964519695.1 uncultured Spirochaetaceae bacterium | reverse complement strand
ACTGCACAGTTCGACGCGTAGACCTCCCCCATGGCATCCGGGACGACCCAGGCGTCGCGCGCCGGATCGCCTTTCTCTTCGCCGGCACCCCCTGCCACGGCATCCGATGCAGGCACATCCGTCGCCGCGGAGGTTGCCGGTCCTTCCCCGGTCGCCGTCGCCCCGGCACCGCGACCGTCGGACTCGCCCGGCGGTCGGGCGTCGCCGCCAGCACAGGCGAGGCACGCGATCAGACCAAATAACATGAGGCCGACCGCCGCACGCACGATCCGCCTCGAGGGGTTCGGAACGGCGATTCGCGACGGGGAATTTTCGGGAACGGTCTCGATCTGGGCGCGTTCGGGCATGGCGCGCACTATAGTGAGCCTCCGGCGGTCGCGGTCCCCCTGCCCGTGCCGTCTCCCGGAGGCTGAAGGAGAAGCCAATGCCCCCCCGAAAGCATCTCGAGGATTCGATCGCACACATCCGCAAGGAGCTCGCATCCGGCGCACCGCTCTCGTCGGAAGACCGCACCCTTCTCGATCGGACCCTCGCCGAAGTCTCCATCCATCTCGACGACGAGAACCCCGCGACGACCCTGGCGGAGCCGTTCTACGAAGAGCTCCGCGAGCTCGCAGCCCGCGTCGAGGAGACCCGACCGAATCTCTCGCTCCTGCTCGGCCGCATCATCGATGCGCTGTCCCAGCTCGGTATCTGAAGCCGCTTTCGACATCAGACCAGGAGCGGACCAGGAGCGGACCAGGAAGGCATCGAGAAGGAATCGAAGTGGACCCGAAGGCCATCGACGAGATCATCCAGCATCGCCGCACGATCAAGCCGCCCATGATGAGCGACGCCCCCGTCTCCGAGACCGACCTGCGCGGCGTGCTCGAGAGCGCCCGCTGGGCGCCCAGCCACGGCCTGACCGAGCCCTGGCGTTTCCGGATCTTCCGCGGCCCCGCCCGCCAGAAGCTCGCCGACGCGATGGCGACGCTCTACCAGACGACGATGCCCCTCGATCAGCAGAAGCCCGAGAAGCTCGAAAAGATGCGCGTGATGCCGCTGAAAGCGCCGGTCGTCATGCTCGTCTGGATGGCGCGCCAGCCGAACGAGAAGATCGCGGAGGTCGAGGAGATCGAGGCGGTCGCCTGCGCCGTACAGAACATGCAGCTCGCGGCGACGGCGCGCGGGCTCGGGACCTTCTGGTCGACCCCGGGCTTCCTCTACACGCCCGAGATGAACGCATGGATGGGCATCGGCGCGAAGGACCGCTGCCTCGGGATCCTCTACGTCGGCCATCCCGCGAACCCCGGCGAATGGCCCAAGAGCCGCCGGCAGTCGATCGACGACAAGATCGAGTGGGTCGACGCCTGAGGCTCACCTACTGGCGGCGCGAAGCCGCTTCCACGCGGGCCAGGAACTGCTCGATCCGGGGCTCCTGCTTGATCCGGAGCGCCTGGCGCAGAAGCTTGGCGCCCTCTTCGTAGTCGCGGCCCGCGACCCGGAGCTGCGCCGTCTCGACGAGCGCCTGGTATTCGTAGGCCTCGAGCTTCTGGGCGCGCTCGAGCATCAGGAGCGCCTTCTCCTCGTTGCCCTGGTCGCGGTGATGGCGCGCGAGCTCGAGCAGCGCGTCGCCTCGGGTGCCGTCGCGGGAGACGATCGATTCGAGCAGCTTCGCCGCCTCGGCGTCCCGGCCGCGCGCACGCGCGAGCTTCGCCTGAAGCGTCATCAGCTCGAGCTGCTCGACATTGCCGAGCGATTTCGCATAACGCTTCTCGATCGTCTCGACGAGCCGTTCGGATTCCTCTATGGCCTGGGCGCGATAGAGCAGATCCGCCGCCCGGAAGGCCGCGCGATAGCGGCTCCCGCCCGAGTCCTTCTCGATGACCTCGAGATAGACGTCCCGGGCGAGGTCGTAGATGCCCTCGTTGAGATAGATGTCGCCGAGCAGGTTCAGCAGCGTCGCGTCGGCCTTGCCGAGGCTACGCACGGCCTCGAGATTGACCGCCG
>CAZFKD010000488.1:0-3544 GCA_964519695.1 uncultured Spirochaetaceae bacterium | reverse complement strand
AGCGGAGCTGGTCGAGGATCGCTCCCTTGATGCGGAACTCGGCGTAGGTCTTGAACTTGCAGTTCTTCTCGGGGTCGTATTTCTCGATCGCGTCCATCAGGCCGATCACGCCCGTGTTATGCAGATCGTCCAGGTCGATGTGGGAGGGCAGGCGGACGGCGATCCGGTTCACGATGTAGCGGATGAGCGGTGTGTGCTCGAGGACTATCTCCTCCTTCAACATCGCGGGGATCTCGTCGTGCAGTTCCTTGGCCTCGCGCAGCAGCGTCTCCATCTCGATCGGTTCCTCTCTCTTTTGCGCCATTTGCTCGCCTATCCGGTTTGCGATCGGCGGTCCGCCGCCGCGCCGTTCGGGCCGCCTGCGATGCCATCGCGTTGCCGGCCATGCGCGGCACGAAGCAGGGGACGTGCCAACCGCGCGCAGGATCGCGTCGACTTGACCGGGAATTTCCCCGAGTCGGCGCACGCTTTTGCACTCCGGGGCCACAACACGCCGGAAACGTTGGAGAATGCCGCGAGGTCACCGCGCGTGCGCTGCGCAAATTTTTTCGTGCGGAGCGGTTTCGGAGGTGCGTTCGGGGGCCGCGACCGGGCGCGCGCCCGGCTCCGCGCGCCGTTCAGATCGCAAGCGCCGTTCGGATCGGTACGCCGTTGTTCCAACGGGACCGGGCGCGCAGGCGGCTGCTAGGGTCCCGGCCCATGCGAGTCGTCGATCTCGATCGGGACATGAGCGACGTCATTCCGACCAATCTGGCGCGGGACAGCGAGTACCTGTTCGAGCGCATGACGGACGTGACTCTCGCCGCGACCCGGCCAGCGTGCGGGCGGCGGGTGCTCGACGTCGGGAGCGGGGTGGGGCAGGACTCGGTCGCCCTCGCGCGGTCCGGTGCGAGTGTCGTCGGCGCCGAGCCCTCGGCGCGCATGATCGCGATGGCCCAGCTCTTCCAGCCGGGGCCGACGCCGGCCGACGTCCGGGGGCCGCGCTGGGTCCGGGGTTGGGCCGACGCGCTGCCCTTCGCGGACGGGAGCTTCGACGCCGCCTTCTGCAAGGGCGCGCTCGATCATTTCGACGATCCGCAGACCGCGATCGCGGAGATGGCGCGGGTGACGCGATCGACGGGCCTCGTGGTGCTCGCGATCGCGAACTTCGATTCGCTCGCCTGTCGGGTCGCGCGCGCGCTGGACCGGCTGCGCGAGGACTGGCTCGCGCTCGGTCCGCTTCGAGGCCGGCGTGGCTACGACACCCCGAGCGACCACTTCACGCGCTACGAGCTCGCCCTGATGTGCGAGCAGGCGGGGCGCGTCGTCGAGGTCGAACGGGTGATCGGGATCTCGCTCGGATGGGGCATGCCGGGCTGGACGGGGCTGCTCGGGCGCCTGCCATTGCCGCTCGCCCGCGGCCTGCTCCGGCTCGCCGACGGGGTCGCGCGGCTGGCGCCTAGCCTTTCGGACGTCGTCGTGCTCGTCGGACGACCACGCGCGCGCGACGGACGGCATCCGCTCTCCGCGGATCGAGTCTGGCCTAACGTAGGCGGGTCGTAGGGGACGAGGCGTGTCGTCGCCGCTCGAGCAGGTCGTCGTAGGCGTCGGCGGTCGCCCGGGCGATCTGCGGCCAGCCGAACGCCTCGACCACGCGCTCGCGGCCGCGGCGGGCGAGACGGGCGCGTTCGTCGCCGTCGGCCAGCAGCCGGTCGATGCCGGCGGCGAGCGCGGCGGGATCGGCCCGCGGCGTGAGCAGTCCGCCGCCCGTGGCTTCGACGACCTCGGTGAGCGCGCCGGCGCGGGTGGCGACGACGGGTGTCCCGCAGGCCATCGCCTCGACGGCCGGCAGTCCGAAGCCTTCGTAACGCGACGGCACGACGACCAGGGCAGCCCTCCTGTAGAGATCGATCAGGGCAGCGGTGTCGACGCGTCCGGTCAGGAGGATGCGATCCTCGACCGAGAACTCGCGGGCCCAGCGACGCACCTTGTTGTCGGGGCTGTCGTCGTCGACGAGGATGAGCCGAGCGCGCGTGCGGAGCCGGGAGAACGCGTGGATCAGCGTCCGGATGCCCTTGTTCGGGTCGGAGGAGCGGGCGACGCAGAGGATCTCGTCGCTGCGTCGTGCGACGGTGGGGTCCGGCGAGAAGAGGGTCGTATCGAGGCCGTTGCGGAGATTGTGGAGGCGCTCGGGGGCGACGCCGAAGTCCTGGATGATCTGGCGTCGGCCGATCTCGGAGGACGTGAACACGGCGTCGAGGCGCCGCGCCACGAAAGCCTGCATCCCGATCGGATAGAACTTCATCGTGCCGATCGCCTGGAGCAGGCTCTCGTCGCGGATGAAGGAGGCGCGGCGATCGACCGTGAGCGGATGGTGGACGGTCGTCACGACCGGGAGTCCCATCGCCTGCAGGCCCAGCAGGCCGTAACCGAGACATTGCACGTCGTGGACGAGGTCGTATCGACGGCCCGCGCGCAGCTCGCCGGCGATCGTCCGGAACGCCCGAAAGCTGAAAGCGAAGAGCTCGGGCAGGAACCCGATCCGGCTGGCGACGAGCTCGTAGAAGTTGAGCGGCGAGAGGACCTGCAGCGGGTTCTCGCGCGGGACGATCTGATCGGTCTGGCCGAGCACCCATTTCGCCCAGAACTGCTGATTCGGAAGGCGTACGACGCGCGCGAAGGGCATCGGATCGGGATAGGGCGGTCCGACGAAGACGTCGACCTCGTGGCCGAGGCGCGCCATCTCGCGCGCGAGGAACCAGAGGTAGATCCCCTGCCCACCGGAATTCATGTTGCCGCGATAGGCGACGAAGGCGATGCGGAGCGGGCGGGCCATTTCAGGCCGAGGCCGAGGCCCGTTCGTGGCTTTCGGCGGACGAGGAGCCTCCGCCGAGCGCCCGGGTGGCCTTCGGCTGCGGGCGCGCGGCTCGCGGAGGCGAGGGTCGGGCGCCCTGCTTGCGGGCGGTCTTCCCGGCTCTCGGGTGCGGCGGCTTCTCCGCATACAGGATCACGCTCTTCGGACAGACGTAGTTGAGCACCCGCTCGACCCGCGCGATCGCCGGCGAGACGGTCGCGCGGATCAGGAACTCGCGATAGGCGCGCACGAGGCGGCTCTGATCGGCCGAGGGCAGATGCATCACCGAGCGCAGGACCCAGTAGGGCGTGTGGAAGCCGTGGGCGAAGCCGCAGCCCGTGGTCGCGAGGCCGGCGGCGGCGAGGCCCTCCGCGAGATCGCGCGGGCGGAAGATCCGGATATGGCCGCCGGGACTCTCGAAGTAGTCGTCGCCGAGGCGGAGATAGAGATGCTCGCTGGTCGCAGTCGGGATCGTGATCGCGATCCGGGCGCCGGGTTTCGCCACGCGGGCGAGCTCGCGGGCCGCGGCGCGGTAATCGTGCACGTGTTCCATCACCTCGGAGCAGATGATGCGATCGAAGCTCGCGTCGGCGAAGGGGAGGTGGAAGGCGTCGCCCTGGAGCATCGCGCCGAGCTGACTGCGCGGACGACCCTGCTTGCGCAGGACCTTCGAGGGCATCCGCATCGCGTCGAGGTCGAGGTCGAGGCCGA
>CAZFKD010000487.1:2064-3546 GCA_964519695.1 uncultured Spirochaetaceae bacterium | reverse complement strand
GTTCCGGCCCTGAGGCGGCGCGTCGGGCCGCCGCCGACTAGTGTCTGGCGCTCATGGCGATCGTTCGGCTCGACACGACTGGAGGAACGGGCAGCGCTGCTTCCGACGAAGCGACGGTGCTCCGCGCGCTCCGTCTGCGGTCCGCCGACGCGCTCGAGCGCGCCTATCGCTTCCTCGCGGAGCAGCAGGACGAATGGGCCCGCTTGCGTGCCCGTGTGCTCTGCGGTGCCGAGCCCGCTGCCGGGCTCGCGGCGCGAATCGCGCAATCACAGCGCGAGGGCGGGGATCTTCCGCTCGGGACGCTCGTCGCCGGAGGCGGTCTCGGCTTCCCGGATCTCGCGCTGGATCGCGCCGAGCCGGACGAGGTCGCGATCCTGGGCACGCTGGAAGCGTTGCTCGTCGCTTCCGATGCCGGCCTCCTGCACGGCGAATGGGTCGAGCGTGCGGTGCGCGCGCTCGAGGCGCGCCAATCGCCGGACGGCGCCTTCCGCCTGCGCGGGTCGATCGTCTCGCAGCCCGGCGACCACGACCGGGCGGTCCTCGCGGCCGACGTTTTCTTCACCGGCATGGTCGCCGGCATGCTCGGCCGAACGCCGGTCTCGAAGGCCGACGGCCTCGAGCGGGCCGGCGAGTTCATGGTCGAGCATTTCTCGCCGGACGCGATCGAACACGACGGCTATCCGGCGCTGATGGCCTGCGCGCTCTTCTTCACCAACGTGGGCCACGAACGCTCGGACGAGATCCTGCAGTGGTGCGGGCGAGCGCTCGAGAAGGGCTTCCGCAGCGGGCGCATCGACGCCGTCGCGACGATGCGGGTCCTGCTCTCGTGCGATGCGCAGGCGATGCCCGGCGCGAGCTTCGACGTCGTCGAGCTGCTCGACCGGGTCCTGGCCGAGCAGGCGGGCGACGGGGGCTTCGCCGAGCTCTCGCTCGCGGGCCCGGCGGGCCGGACCAGCCAGACCTTCGACGCGATGCTCGCGATCGTCCGCCTCTGCGCCTCGCTGCCCCCGGACGCCCCGGCCTCCGCCTAGCGCAGCGCGTCCAGGAATCGATCGATGCGCTGCGCGTTCGCGCCGAGATCGCCCCGGCCGTCGCGGGATTTCGAGCGGACGTCGACGCGGGATCCGCTGCCCTCCGGTCGGACGCGCACGACGACGTCGTCGACGAAGCGGAACAGGAAGGTCGCCTCGCGGGCGTCGAAGGTATGGTCGGGATCGTTGCGCGCGACGATCTCGAAGCCGAGCGCTTCGGCGGCCTCGAGCGCACGCGCCCAGGTCGCCTCGACTGGCGCATCGGTCACGAGCGGTGCGAGATCGGGATAGCCCGCGCGCACGATCGGGACGAATTCGGCCGGATAGCTCATGTCGCGGCCCGCGTATTCCGGGACGACGCTCGCCGGCGCGAAGGTCGGCGGGTCCTCGAGATCCGTCGAGATGTCGTTGATCGGCGGCGCGCCCGCGTCGCCGCTCCCCGCCGCTCCGG
>CAZFKD010000487.1:0-2054 GCA_964519695.1 uncultured Spirochaetaceae bacterium | reverse complement strand
GGCGAGCACCGCGAGCACGAGTCCGAGGCCGATCGCGAGCCCGCTCCACGCCTTCTGCCGCCCGACCGGGTCCCGGCCGCCGCGCGTCATCCCGATTCCGACTAGACTGAGGATCGCGCTGAGCAGCCCCCCGAGCAGCGCGCCGCCCATGCAGAGCTGGAATCCGATGAGCGGGGCAAGCCATCCGAGATGCGCACCCGCGAGCCCGAGCAGCGCGAGCGCCGCGGCGAAGAGCGAACACGTCCGGGCGAACGAAGCCATGGAGTCTCCTTTGCATCTCTCGCGGAATCGGGGCCGCCGAGCATATCCCAGCCTGCTCGCCGTCGTGCTCGGCGTCGGCGTCCTTTCGGCTGTCGCGTGTTCGGATGGGCAGGAAGCCGATTCGGCGCCGATCGCCGCGGAGCGGGTCGAGACCCACCCCGCGCCGGACGCGGCCGCCGTCCCGGTCGGGAGCTGGCCCGAGCTGCGGGTCTTCCCGGCAAGCGCCTCGGACTCGGTCGGGGCCATCGAGCTCGTGTGCGGCGACGCGGCGGTGGTCGCGCGGATCCATCGGCTCGCGGGCGGGCGCATCGTCTTGCAGCCGGAGCGTCGGCTTCCCGCCGCCCGGTCCTGTCGGCTCGCCTGGACGCGGGCGGGTCGCCCCGAATCCATCCCGTTCGAGACGTTCCGCGCGAGCGCGGCGCCCGGCCGAGCCCTCACGGTCGTCTATCGCCGGAGCGATCCCGGCGAGGTCGCGCCGGTGCCCGACGATTTCTGGACGATCCCGGATCCGACGACGCCGACGGGTCTGCGGCTCGATCTGCCGGTGGCGGTGCGCGGCGACGTCCGCGAGGTGATCGAGGGATTGCGACCGGAGCTCGGCCGGGCGGATGGCTGGAGCCCGATCGGTCCGATCGTGTTGCCGATCAGCGATCGCATCGACGTCGCCTCGATCCCGCGCAGCGTCGACGCCTCGCTCGATCCGACCTCGACCATCGCGCTCGTCGACGTCGACCCGGCGAGCCCGGGGCGCGGCGAGCGCTGGCCCTTCGAGGCGGTGCTCCGGAAGGATCGGACGGCGATCGGCATCGAGGATCACGTGCTCTGGGTCCTGCCGGCGCGCCCGCTCCGGCCCGGTGGACGTTATGCGCTGCTCGTGCGTCGGGGGGTCGCGACGCGTGCCGGGCGCTCGATGGTCGCGCCGGCGACGATCCGCTCGATCCTCGAACGCAGCGCGGACGTCGGCGTCGGCGCGAAGTCCGTCGTCGCGGCGCAGCTGCGCCCGGTCTTTGCGGTTTCGGACGCGGCGCTCGCGATCCCCTGGACCCCGGACGACCTCGTCTTCGCGCTGCCGTTCACCGTCCGCAGCCTCTCCGAGCTCTCGCGCGATCCGCTCGCCCTGCTCGCCGACGTGCGAGAGCTCGCCGGTCCGCGCGTCGAGATCGAACGCGTCGACCTCGCCCACGACGCCTCGCGGCCGCTCGCGGCTCTCGTCCACGGCCGTTTCGCGATTCCCGTCTGGCGGGAGGGTCGCGGCCGCGCGCTCGCCCGCGATGCGGATGGGCGGCCCCGGATCGTCGGCCGCGACGCGCTCCGCTTCGTGCTCGCCCTGCCGCGAAGCACGGCGGGCGAGGCGGCTCCGATCCTGATGTACCAGCACGGCAATCCCGGATCGGCCGACGAGGAGATAGGCTCGCCGCGCCAGGACGCCTATCTCGATGCGGGCTTCGCCGTCGTCGGATTCACCGATCTCTGGAATCGCGGCGGGCCGCCAGCCAGCGCGAATCGGCGCCAGATCGTGGTCGACCAGGTCTCGGAGCTCGCCGACTCGGTCCGGCGCCAGGCGATCGTTCCCGACGACTGGCTCGTCACCCTCGGCGAGCAGCTCGCCCTCGTCGAAGCGCTCGACGAGCTCGCGACACTCGACGTCCTCCCGGCTGCGGCGCCGGATGGCCGTCCGGATCTCGATCCGGCGCGCCCGCTCGTCTACGAGGGCATCAGCCAGGGAGCGATCCACGGCCAGTCGCTCGTCGCCTACAGCGTCGGCAACCTCACGCTCATCGAGGCGCTCGGCG
>CAZFKD010000486.1:3291-3556 GCA_964519695.1 uncultured Spirochaetaceae bacterium | reverse complement strand
TCGTTCGAGACCGCCCGCACGAGCGCCTGCTCGATCCACCAGACGGCGTAGGTCGAGAATTTGTAGCCGCGGCGATAGTCGAATTTCTCCACGGCCCGGATCAGCCCGACGTTGCCTTCCTGGATCAGGTCGAGGAACGGCACGCCGCGGCCGCGATAGTTCTTCGCGCAGCGGACGACGAGCCGCAGGTTGTGGGAGATGAACCGGTTCTTGCTGTCCGAGAGCCGAGCACGCTCTTCATCGGCCCGCGCGAGCTGGGCGGACA
>CAZFKD010000486.1:0-3280 GCA_964519695.1 uncultured Spirochaetaceae bacterium | reverse complement strand
CTGCCAGCGCGGGGCCGTCGGCGCCGCGTCGCGAGCCGCTCCGCGCGCGGGCTGCCGACCCGGGACCCGGGCCGAGAGACTCGCGTGGACCTCGAGCAGGACCGGAAGCGCGAGATCCGCCGCCTGCACACACTCGGCGAGCGCCCGCGCCGACGTTCGCGCACGGCGCGGCGCGCGCCGGCGCCGATCGTCCTCGAAGCGGAGGAGGGCGGCCTCGATCTTCCCGAAGGCGTCGTCGACGATCTGGTTCAGGTCGTTGTCGTGATCGTCGCGATGACGACGGGAGAGGGCGCCCGTCACGTGGCCCTGGAGTCGCCGCTCCTCCCAGCGCGCCAGCAGCCGACGCGCCGTCTCGGGAATCGCGGCGAGCGCCTCCCGCAAGCCCGCCTCGGCGGCCTCCATCTGCATGAGCAGCCCCCGCTGCTCGTCCTGGCCGAGCACGCGGGTATCGAAGATGTCGTCGAGATAGCTCTGGAGCAGCTCGCGGTCGGACGGGGCCTCGGCTCTCGGCGCACTGCGCAGTCGGGTCGTATCGAGCATGCATCCTCCGTTCGGGCGGGTCGCGTTGCGTGAAGGTTCAAGGCTTGTCGGTATTTGTCAATAAAATATCTATACAAAACTGATACGGCGGTGTTATAACTCCGCCCCATGGGCTCTGAAGAGGCAACTTTCCCGCTCCGGGTCGCAGTCCGCATGACCGGCCTCTCGGCCGAGCGGCTCCGGGCCTGGGAGGCTCGGCATGCCGTCGTCGAGCCCCTCCGGACGCCAGGGGGCTCGCGGCGCTACCGTGCGTCGGATATCGAACGCCTCCGCCTGCTTCGGGAGGCTGTCGACGCGGGCCACCGGATCGGCGATCTGGTCCGGCTCGATCTGCCTGCCCTGCGAGCCTGCAAGGCTGACCCCGCCGACGCGCCCGCAGATCCCGCAGACCTCGAAGGCATCTGGGCGCCGCTGGCTCGTCTCGACGGCGAGCGACTGCGGGAGATCTTCGAGCAGCGGCTGGCCGCGATGGGCCCGCTTTCGTTCGCACGTCGGTTCGTCGTCCCGTTTCTCCACGAGGTCGGTCGCCGTTGGGCCGCCGGCGAGCTCTCCATCGCAGCCGAGCATCTCGTGTCGGTGCAGCTGTCCTCGATGCTCGTGGGTTCGCTGCACGCCCATCGGCCCGCGCCGACCGACCCCTCGATCGTCTTCGCGACGCCGTCCGGCGAGCCCCACGCGCTCGGCCTCTGCATCGCGGCGCTCGCCGCGGCCGCTGCCGGCGCTGCGCCGATCTACGTCGGCGCCGACGTGCCTGAAGACGACCTCGTCGAGAGCGTCGAGCGATCCCGGGCCGAGATCCTCGCGCTCGCGCTCGTCACCCTTCCCAAGGACGCTGCCGAGGCCGCGCTGCGCCGGTTGCGTCGCCGGATCCCCGGTCGGATCGAGATCTGGACCGGGGGCGCGGGGAGCGTTCGCTGTGCGCCGATCCGAGGGGTCGTGAACGTCGCCAACCTCGACCAGCTGGCGTCTCATGTCGCACTGCGGCGGCTGGCCTGCGATGGGCAGGGCGCGCTCGAATCACGGGGGACATGATGGAACGGATCGCGATCATCGGCGCGGGCATCGCGGGCCTGCAGCTCGCTCGTCGGCTGCAGGCGGCGGGGATCTCGGCCTCGCTCTTCGACAAGGCGCGGGGGCCGGCGGGCCGCATCGCGACGCGACGGCTCGACTACGGTCGTTTCGATCACGGCGCGCAGTATTTCACGGCGCGCGATCCGATCTTCGCCGCGCAGGTCGAGGACTGGTGTGCGCGGGGCGTCGTGGCGCCCTGGACGGGGCGGATCGTGACGCTGGCGGACGGGGCGATCCGAGCGGAGCCTTCGCCGGTCCCGCGCTATGTCGGCGTGCCGGGCATGAGCGCCATGGCCCGAGATCTCGCCAGCGGAGCGAGCGTCACGGTCGGCGTACGCATCGAAGCGGTTCGGTGGACGAACGCGAGCTGGGAGCTCGTCTCGGACGACGGCCACGCGTTCACGGGCTTCGACGGGCTCGTCTCGGCCGTGCCTGCGCCGCAAGCGGTGCCCTTTCTCGCAAGCTCGACCGAGCTCGGCCTGCATGCGCGTCGTGCGCAGTTCGATCCCTGTCACGCGCTGATGATCGAGCTCGAGGAGCCCGTCGCCGCGGCCTTCGACGCCGCCTTCGTGAAGGATTCTCCGGTCGGTTGGATCGCGCGCGAGGCGAGCAAGCCGGGGCGGGCCGCTTCGAACGGCTGGGTCGTGCATTCGACCGCGGCCTGGAGCCGCGCGAACGTCGATCGCAAGACGGACGAGGTCCTCGAGGTCCTGCGCGACGCCTTCGCGGCGGCGATCGGGGAGAGGCTCCCCGGGATTCGCGGCGCGGCGATCCACCGATGGCTCTACGCGCGGGCCACCGGCCCGGTCGCCGGCACTGCGCTCTGGGACGGCGCGGCGCGTCTCGGCGTCTGCGGCGACTGGCTGCGGGGCGACCGGATCGAAGACGCGTTCCTGTCGGCCGAGCGCCTGGCGGACGCCATGCTCGCAGCGCGCGAGCTGGGCGCGCTCCGCTGATGCGCGGTCTGCACTGGTTCAGGAACGATCTTCGGCTCGACGACAACCGCTCCCTCGCGGCGCTCGCCGATCGCGTCGACGAATGGCTCCCCGTCTTCGTCTTCGATCCCGAGCTCCTCGGGCGCAGCCCCATCGATCTTCCGCGCACGCGATTCCTGCTCGATTGCCTCGAACGCCTGAGCGTCGAGCTCGCGGCTCGCAGCGTCCCGATGCAGATCCTCGATGGCCGGCCGGAGGTCGTGCTCGCGAAGCTCGCTCGCGAGGCGAAGGCGTCGATCGTCTCCTGGAACGTCGCCCCGACGCCGCTCGGCGCGCGCCGCGACGCCCGGGTCGAAGCGGCGCTACGGCGCGTCGGCGCCGAGTCGATCGCCCTGCGCGACCACACCGTCTTCGGCCCCGACGAGATCCGCACGCGGACCGGCGGAAATTATGTCGTCTACACGCCCTACCGGAACGCCTGGTGGGAGGCCTGGGAGCAGGGGCCCCGCGGCGCGTCGGGGCGCAGCCGGCTCCCGGCTCGGGCGATCTCCGGATTCGATCGGGCGGCGGAGGTCGTTCTTCCGGGCAGCAAGCGTCGCGGTGCTGCGGGGCCTGCGGTCGAGGCCGCCGGAACTTCGGCTCCGCCCGCGCATCCGGCCGGCGAGTTTGCCGTTGCCCTGCCGCGCGGCGGCGAGAAGGCCG
This sequence comes from uncultured Spirochaetaceae bacterium, assembly GCA_964519695.1. Taxonomy (GTDB): domain Bacteria; phylum Myxococcota_A; class UBA9160; order UBA9160; family UBA4427; genus UBA4427. Next base: position 32 of record CAZFKD010000486.1, on the reverse strand, counting down.
CGCGCCGAAGACTCGCGACCTTCCTCTCCGAG
>CAZFKD010000485.1:0-3559 GCA_964519695.1 uncultured Spirochaetaceae bacterium | reverse complement strand
TTCGTTCCCCTGCGCCCGTGCGAACGGGCGCAGGGAACAAACCGGATCAGTCCCGCCGCCGCAAGCCGAGCAGTCCGAGTCCCAGGCCGACCAGCGCGGCCGTTCCCGGTTCCGGGATCGGCAGGTTCACGAAGCTCTCGCTCCCGCCGGTCGCGAAGCCCTGGACGTGGATGCCGATCCGGAGCTCGCCGGTCGTGAGCTCGCTCACGATATCCGTGAAGTCCCCGCCGAACAGGTCGAAGACGACGCCGAGCGTCTGGCCCGGATTGACACCGTTGGGCTGGACCGGCGGATCCGAGTCGGCGAGGAAGCCCGCCGTCGTCTGGAATCCCACCGCGTTGCCGCCGGGCAGGTCGGGCGGGGAGGCACCCTGGGAGAAGTCGACGCCCGGGTCGCCGAAGGAACCGAGGGCGTCGTCGTCTGCATCGATCAGGCCGGCGATGCCGAGCAGCGTGCCGTCGTCGAAATAGACGCCCGTGATCGACGAGTCGGCCGGCCCGTTATTCGAGAACATGAAGAGGACCTGTCCCCCCCCCGAGATCCGTCACTTCGACTGCGAGCTGTGCCTCGCCGATTGCACAGTCGCCGGCGATGTTGCCCGTGATGCAGCCGAATCCGACCGGCAGCGCGGCGCTCGTCGACGCGGGCAGGACACCCGCGAGCAGGCCGCTCACGAACGAGCACAAGAAGAGAATCCGTCCTCCGTTCATCGATCCGACTCCCTGGAAATTTGCGGATCCGGATCCGGCACACGTCCTATCGCGAAGCTCGAAGCCCGCCCGAGCAGGCGGCTCGAAGTTCGCAGTCGCCGCACCAGACGATTCCGGAGCGGCTCTCTTCCCAGAGACCCTTGCTTTTAACACGGAAAGCGACGGGTCAGCAGAGAAAACGCGAGTCCTCGCAATTTTTCCGCAGATGGGGTGATTTTGACTCGACCGAACGGGATCGTTCGCCACTCAGGGCGCCCCCTTTCCGGTCCTGGCCCCAGAGAGGCGGCGTGCGGCCCGAGGGGCGCGTCGTTACGCGCTGGTCGAGACCGGCCGAGCGCGGTCGAGGTGGCCCGAAAGGGCGGTGAGAAATGCCTCGGGATTCTCGCGGTGGGGATGATGCCCGGCGTCCGGGACTTCGATGCGGGTGCAGCCCGGAACGTCTCTCGCGATCCGGGCCGAGCCCGCCAGGAAATCCGCGTCGTGCTCGCCGACGACGACGCGGACCGGAAGCGAGAGCTCGCCGAGCCGCTCCGCGAGCGATTCCTGGCGCACCATCGCGAGGCCGAGCTCGCGATAGGCGACCGGGTCCATCGAACGGAAACGGTGGCGATGATGGGCCCAGTAGGCGTCGGTCCAGCGCGCGTCGACGGGCGGCACGGCGCCCTCCGGATCGCCCCGTCGCGCGCGCTCTTCGATTCGCGCCTGCAGGAAGGCCATGCCCCGAGCGATCGCGAGGTCGCCGTTCTTCTCGAAGGTCTCGGCCGGGGCGAAGGGCGCGGTTCCGACGAGCACGAGCGATGCGAGGCGCGTTCCCGCCCGAAGCGCGAAGCGCAGCGCGACCATCCCGCCGAACGAATGGCCGACGAGATCGCATCGCGCGATCCCGAGCCGGTCGAGGAAGTGCCCGAGATCTTCGACGAGGCGATCGAATCCGAAGGTCGCGGGATCACCGGTATGGGTCGAATCGCCGTGGCCGCGCAGATCGGGCGCGAGCAGCCGCAGCTCGGGATGCCGCGCGTGCAGCAGCGGCAGCAGGGGCAGGAAGTCGTCGCGATGCCCGGTCAGGCCGTGGAGCAGGACGAGGGTCCGGCTCGCGGCCCCTTCGTTCGGAGCCGCCTCGATCTCCGTACAGGCGATCTCGACGTCTTCGAGCCGAATGCTGCGGATCCGGGGGACGACGGGCGGATTGCCGGAACGGCGGCTCGGCATGGCAGGCGACGACTCCCGGAAAGGCTAGTTGGCCGTCTCGACGACACCGCCTGCGGCCTCGAACGCCTCTTCGAATCCGGGATCGCCGGGACCGGGCTCCCAGTGGATCTCGACCTCGCGAACGCCCCAGTTGCGCGCGGCGCGGACGTCGTTGCCCATGTAGATGTCGATCTTGCGGTGCCAGCGCGAGGGCATGCGGTCGAGCACGACGAACTCACCGTCGAGCCCTTCGATCCGAACGCGCTGACCGCGGCGCAATCCGAGCGCGAGCAGATCCCGGGAGACGGCGATCACCTTCATGCCCGGGCGGAGCCGATCCCCCCAGGCCGCGATGTTCGGCGTCGAATCCGTCTGGCTGCGGAGCGAGTTGTAGGCCGAGGCCTTGACGACGAGGACGCGCGTCATGGTCGGCGACGGGCTCGGCTCGGCGCTCGATGTCGGCGGCTCTTCGACGTCGCGCTCCGGCGCGTCGGGCAAGGCGGAAGATTCCGCCGGCGCCGGCGCCTGCGCGGAAGGCTTCTCAGCCCGTACCGGCCGGACCTGCAGCGACGCACAGCCCGAGAGAGCCACGCTGACCGCGAGCAGTCCGACGATCGAGATGAACGACGACCGCGTCCGGCGCAGACCGGCGGAGCGCGGCTCGGATCGATCCGGGGGCTCGTATGACATGCGCGCGCGACTTTGCAGACTCTGGCGGGCCGACGCAACCTGCGTCCTGCCGGGCGGCGATCACTCCGAGCCCGCGGGTGTCGGATCGTCGTGTTCGTCCTCGATCTCGCCGACGAGCTCCTCGAGCACGTCCTCGAGCGTGACGAGGCCGATGACGCGGCCGGTGACTTCGCGCACGAGCGCCATGTGACGCCGCCCGCGCCGGAACAGGCGCAGCGCCTCGGCGATCTCGGCGTCGGGCCGGATCTCGATCGCCGGCCGGATCGCATCGGAGAGCAGGACGAGACGCGTCTTTGCGTAGAGGTGAAACAGATCTTTCGTATGCAGGATCCCGACGACGCGATCGATGTCGCCGTCGTAGACGGGCAGGCGCGTGTAGCCCTCTTCGCGCAGGCGATCGAGCAGGGTCTCGGGATCGGTCGAGACGGGAATCGAGAAGATCCGCTCGCGCGGCACCATGACGTCGCGAACCCGCTTCGACGCGCTCCGGAAGACCTTGCCGAGGATGCGTCCCTGCTCGGGGCGGATCGCTCCGGCCGCGTGGGCTTCGGAGACGAGCAGATGGAGCTCTTCGGCGGAATGGACGTGATGCCCGGCGATCGCCTCGAACCCGGCGAGCCGCACGAGCGCATTGCCCGATCCGTTCATCGCGACGAGGATCCAGCGAAAGATCTTTCCGAAGACGAGCAGGGGCTGCGCGAAGAGGAGCGCGACTTCGCCCGGTCGCTGCAGCGCGATCGCCTTCGGCGCGAGCTCGCCGACGACGACGTGCAGGAACGTGATGAGCATGAAGGCGATCAACGTGGCGATCGTATGGAGGGCCACGATGCTCTCGATGCCGAGCCAGCGCAGCGGTGCTGCGAGCAGCGACGACATCACCTCCTCGCCGACCCAGCCGAGGCCGATGCTGGCGATCGTGATGCCGAGCTGGGTCGCCGCGATCGCGTCGTCGAGATGCTCGGTCGCGTCGG
>CAZFKD010000484.1:0-3560 GCA_964519695.1 uncultured Spirochaetaceae bacterium | reverse complement strand
AGTTCGACATCGAGGTCGGCGGCGGCCTCGGCCCGCTCGCCGGCAAGATCTGGCGCATCGGCCTGATGGGCGAGAACGCGCGCCCCGAGGTCGTCGACCGCCTGCTCGAGGCGCTGCGCAAGCTGCTCGCCTAGGAACCGGACCCGCGTGCGGCACGAGCGGCTCTCAGCGCTTCAGCTTCCGATCGAAGAGCGCGAGGGTCTTCGCGAAGGCGTCCTTCGCGGACGCCGCGTGATAGGTCGCCCGCTGGTCGCAGTGGAAGCCGTGGTCCGCGTCGGGGTAGACGTCGACGGAATGGTCGGTCCCCGCCTTCGCGAGCGCGGCGCGGACCGCGTCGACCTGATCGAGCGGGATCATCGCGTCCTTGCCTCCGAAATAACATTGGATGCGACCACGGATCTTCGCGGTCCGCGAGAGCGTCGACGGCGCCCCGCCCGGCCCCTGCGGCGCAGCGATCCCGCCGCCGTAGTAGGAAGCCGCGGCGACGATGTCGGTCTCGCAGGCGGCGAGATAGGTCATGTGGCCACCGATGCAGAAGCCCATGGCGCCGATCTTCGCGCCCTCGACGTCGGGGCGACTGCGGAGGAAGGCGATCGTGTCCTTGGCGTCGGAGACCATCTCGTCGGCCTTCAGCTTCATCAGGTTCCCGATGCCGGTCTCCATGCCCTTCTCGTCGTAGGCGAGCTCGAGGCCAGGCGCGGTGCGGAAGAAATAATCCGGCGCGATCGCGACGTAGCCCTCCGCCGCGACGCGGCGGGTCACGTCGCGGATGTGGTCGTTGACGCCGAAGATCTCCATGAACACGATCACGGCCGGGGCGCGCGTCGGCGACCCGGGGCGCGCCAGATAGGCGCCCATCTTCGCGCCGGAGGAAGTCGGGATCTGGATGGCTTCGGTCGTCACGCTCATGTCCGTTTCCTTTCACGTCTGCGTCGTTCGTCGGATCCGCACCGCTCCCCGAGCTTCGACCCGAGATGGTGCAACCTCCCAGCTTGCGCCAGACGCCCCCCGCCTGACAAGCGTCTCCGCGCCGCGCGGACATGCGGCGAAGTGCCGCCCTCCGTACGCGGCCTCTCAGCCGGCGTGCAGCCGGACCCAGTCGCAGGGCTGCGCCACGATCGCGGCCTCCGCGCGGGCGAGTTCGAGCAGACGTACTTCGCGGACGGCACGCGGGACGAGCTGGCCGGCGAGATCGAGGTACAGACCGTGATGAAGGGCTTCACTCGCGAGCAGGCTCGCGTAGAGGGCCGCGAGCGCGGGATCATCGAGCCCATCGGCGAGAATCTGGAATCGTTCGCAGCTGCGGGCCTCGATCAGCGCGGCGATGAGCAGCACGTCGAGCAGACGGTCCGGCTCGTCGCGCCGGACGAGGCCATGCAGCGCCATGCCGTAGGGACTCGGCTTCAGGGTCGCATAGCGGATTCCGCGTCGATCGAGCTGGGCGAGGACCAGCTCGAAATGCTCGAGCTCCTCGCGCGCCAGAGCGGCGAGCGGCTCCTGCAGGAATCGGTGGTGGGGATACGAGAACAGGAGCTTGATGGCCGCGCCGGCGGCCTTCTTCTCGCAGTGGGCGTGATCGAGCAGGACCTCGTCGATCGCTTCGCGCGCGCGGGGCAGCCAGGCAGACGCGGTCTCGGAGGCGAGGTGCAACACGGCTCTTCATTCTAACAGCGGAGATCGCCGACGTCCGTCGGTCGGCCGGCATTCCGACGCATCTCCCCGCGCGCCATGGACCCGTCGCCGGTCGGCCATCGCATCGACATCGCGCGGGTCCGACCTGCTAGATTGGGCCGCATGCGAACGCGTGCGTTGGGCCGAAGCGGTCTGCGGGTCAGCGAGCTCTCCCTCGGCTCATGGCTCACCCTCGGATCCGGGGTCGATCGGAGCCAGACGGCCCGCCTGGTCGCCCATGCGTTCGCGCTCGGCATCAATCTCTTCGATACCGCCGACGTCTACGCCGAGGGCGAAGCCGAGCGCGCACTCGGCGATGCGATCGCGTCCCTGCCCCGCGCCCAGCTCGTCATCGCGACCAAATGTTTCTTCGCGATGAGTGACGGGCCCAACGATCGCGGGCTCTCGCGCAAACACATCGTCGAGAGCGTCGAGGGCTCGCTGCGCCGCCTCCGGACGGACTACATCGACCTCCATCAATGCCACCGCTTCGATCCGGAGACGCCGCTCGACGAGACGGTACGCGCCTACGATGACCTGATCCGACAGGGCAAAGTCCTCTACTGGGGGGTCTCGCATTGGAGCGGCGAGCAAATCGAGGCCGGCTGTGCGATCGCGGATCGCCAGCGCGCGCTCCGGCCGATCTCGAACCAGCCGAGCTACTCGATTCTCGATCGCGAGGTCGAGGCCGGCCTGCTCGCGGCGAGCGCCCGGGCCGGCGTCGGACAGATCGTCTTCAGCCCGCTCGCGCAGGGCGTTCTGACCGGCAAATACGGCGCCGGGCGCCGGCCCGATCGCAGCCGCGCGAGCGATCCGAAGCGCAATCGCTGGATGCAGAACGTCCTGAAAGACGATGTCCTCGCGCGCATCGATCAGCTGCGGCCGATCGCCGAATCGCTCGACTGCACGCTCGCCCAGCTCGCGCTCGCCTGGTGTCTGCGCGATCCCGGCATCGCCAGCGTCCTGATCGGAGCGACTTCGACGGCCCAGCTCGACGAGAACGTCGCACGCCTCGAGGTCGAGATTCCCGCCGCCAGCCTCGCGCGCATCGACGCGCTCTTTCCCGGCCCCGTTACCGGACCCGGTGGCCATGCCTGACGAGCTGCGACGGGACGGGCGACGAGGCATCCGACTCTATACGCAGACGGTGAACCCCTTCGCCGAGAAGGTCGCGGCGGCGCTCGCGCTGAAGGGCCTCGTGTACGAGCGGATCATCTCCGATCAGCCGGAGGACGTCGCGCGCTGGAGCCCGATCGCGCGCACCCTCCCCGTCCTCGAGATCGACGGCCGGCGCAAGGCCGACTCCCTCGCCATCGTCGCCTGGCTCGACGCGCTGCATCCGGAGCCGCCGCTCTATTCGCCGGATCCGCGGACGGCGGTGGCCCAGAAGAGCCTCGCCGAATGGTCCGACGGATCCTTCGCCTGGTACTGGAATCGCTGGCGAGCAGCGCGTTATCCGCGGCCGGGCGATGAAGAGCCCCCCGACGACTCCCCGATCGCACGGCTCTGGGAGCGTGTCGGAAGACGGCTCGGACGCAGGCCCAATACGCGGGCCGATCAGCGCGAACTCGAGGTCATCGCCGGGATCCAGGATCGACTCGCGGATCTGGTCGGGTTCCTCGGAACGCGCCCCTTCTTCCACGCCCAGGAGCCGAGCATCGCGGACCTCTCGATTTATTCGATGCTGATCGTGCTCCAGGCGGGGGCCATTCCCGGCTGTGAAGAAGCGATCGCCGAGCGGCCGACGCTGACCGCCTTCGTCGACCGCATGGCGGCCCGGATCGCCCTGGTCGAGGCGCGGACCGGCTTCGAGGAAGAGACGGGTTGAGAGCCTATCCCAATACGCCCTCGGTCGTGATGCGCGTGCCTTCGGCCCGATCTCTGCGTTG
>CAZFKD010000483.1:0-3562 GCA_964519695.1 uncultured Spirochaetaceae bacterium | reverse complement strand
ATCGATTCGAGATCGTGCGTCGCCGGATCCGCCTGTCTCCGATCGTGGAGGAGCTGGTCGTCGGCGCACGTGCCCTCGCCGATCGGAAGGGCGTCGCCCTGGTAGCCTCGGGCTTCGACGCGATCCCCGACATCCATGCCGATGCCGACGCTCTGGACAAGGTCTTCGTCAATCTCGTCGGCAACGCGCTGAAGTTCACGGATCCTGGGGGACGGATCGAGATCAAGGCCCGCGCGATCGAAGACGGTGTCGAGCTCTCCGTCAGCGATTCGGGGATCGGCATCCCAGCCGAAAAGCTCGAGACCATCTTCGATCGTTTCGCCCAAGTCGACTCCTCTGCGACGCGGCGCTACGAGGGCACGGGCATCGGCCTCTCGCTCGCCAAGGAGATGGTCTTGCGCCATGGAGGCCGGATCTGGGCAGAGAGTGACGGAGCGGGGACCGGAACCACGTTGCGCTTCGCGTTGCCGATCGGGAGCCCCGACGCCGACGTCGAAGAGGAGCTTCTGCAAGACGACCGCGGGACTGCCCAGGGCATCTCGCAAGCGATCGCTGCGGTCGAAGCCGACCTCCAGATGGAAGCCGGTCCCGCGAACGACGCTCTGGTCGAGTTTGAGCGTACGGTGGAGCGTTGGTCCGATCAGGCTGGGCAAGGCGGTCTGCTCGTAGAGCCGGCTCGGCATGCGGCCGACGTCCCCGAGGTCCTGATCGCCGAGGACAATCCGGACATGCGGACGATTCTCGCGATGCTGGTCGGCAAGGAGTATCGGGTTCGGGTCACGCGCAATGGTCTGGAGGCGCTGGAGGCCGTGCGCGCCTCTGCTCCCGATCTCGTCCTCTCGGACGTGATGATGCCCGAGATGTCCGGCGTCGAGCTTTGTCGCACGCTCAAGGGCGACGTGGCGACGCGGGCCATTCCGATCGTGCTGGTCACGTCCAAGGCCGAGCGGGAGATGAAGATCGAGGGGCTCGAGCTCGGTGCCGACGACTACGTGACGAAGCCCTTCCATCCGCGAGAGCTGCTGGCGAGGGTACGCTCCCTGGTGCGCGTCTCCGGTCTCCAGAGACAGCTGACAGCGCGGAACGAGTCTCTCGAGCAGGCGCTTCGCGGGCTCAAGCAGGCGGAGGTCCAGCTCGTTCAGTCCGAGCGACTCGCCGCCGTCGGCGAGCTCGCCGCAGGGATCGCCCACGAAATCAACAACCCCGTCAACTTCGCATTGAACGCAGCACGCGCGATCGAGCCCACGGTCAAGGAGTTGAAGAGCGTCCTCGACGCTGCGTCTTCGGCTGGCGACGAACGACCCGAGGCGGAGCCGAAGTCCGGACGTATCGAAGCGAAGAGCGCGCTGCCCGATCGGGGTGAGGTCGAAGAGCTGTCCGATACCCTGCTCGAGCTGTCCGGGATCATCACCGAAGGTCTCAGCAGGACGTCCCTTCTCGTTCGCGACCTGCGTGACTTCGCCGCGCCCGGTCGATCGGGCGGCATGTCGACGGGGGTCAGTGTCTCCAAAGGGCTGCTTTCGACGGTTCAGCTCCTCAGGCCGTCGGTCGAGTCCAGGGGAGCGAGAATCGAAGTCGACGTCGAGGCAGACCTCCCGACCATCGTGGGCGATTCCGGGAGCCTCAATCAGGTCCTTCTCAATCTCATCCAGAACGCGGCGGATGCTTTCGGCGATGGGGGAGGGACCGTTCACATCTCGGTCCGGAGAGATCAGGCCTGGATCGTCGTCGAAGTCGCGGATGACGGCCCCGGCATCGCGCCCGAGCATCGAAATCGAATCTTCGAGCCCTTCTTCACGACGAAGCCGATCGGAGAGGGCACGGGCCTAGGCCTCTCGATCAGTCGCCAGATCGTGCTCGCCCATGGCGGAACCCTCGACTTCTCGAGCGAGCTCGGCGTGGGGACACGCTTCACGATGACGCTTCCCGTCAATGGACCCGGAGATGGGACCCGCTCGCCGGTCCCGCTCGCATAGGGCGGGGAAGAAGCGGAGGGGATGGGAATGGGCCGGTTCGGAGGGCGTCACGATTCGTGCGGGGCTACGGGCCAACGCAACCGGATTCGCCCGACTCCAGTCCGGCCGGGGGGCAATGGTGGCCCAGGGCGGGGTCGAACCGCCGACACCGCGATTTTCAGTCGCGTGCTCTACCAGCTGAGCTACCGGGCCACCGGCGAAGCGGGAGATTACCGGACATGGCGCGCGCGTCGAGGCGCCGTCCTGGGGATTCCTGGGGTCGCGAATGGGCTCCTGAAGCTGCCGTCGGGTTGCTCCGTCGGGCAGGGCAGGTCGGGGCTCGGCGGCTCTCGCGCGGGCCGCTGACCTATTGAGTTTCCGGGGCGGGCCGAGCGCTGAGGCGAAGCGCCGGGCTCCTCGGGCTGGCGTCCGGCGCTGAAGCCGCCGCGGGGAGGTCGGGGCCGGAGATCTGGACGCGCCGGATCGAGACGCTCTCGATGGGGCGGTCCTTCGGGCCCCAGCGGCCGACTTTGTCGGTCGGCGTATTTGCGATGAGATCGACGAATTCGATGCCGCGTGTGACCCGGCCGAAGGCCGTATAGCGGCCGTCGAGGTCGCGATGATCCGCCTGCAGGATGAAGAACTGGCTGCTGTTCGAGCCTTTTCGGCCGCGGTTGGCGAGGGCGACGACGCCGCGCTCGAACGGCGCTGCGCTGAGCTCGTCGGGTAGATCGGCGACGGCGCCGCCGCGACCGTCGTTCGTCGGATCGGGATCGCGGGAGTTGGGATCGCCCCCCTGGATCATGAATCCGCGAATCACGCGATGGAAAGTCGTTCCGTCGTAGGCGCCCTCGCGGGCCAGTCGAACGATCTCCTCGACGCTCGTCGGGGCGAGCTCGGGCAGCAGCTGGATCTCGATGATTCCGGTTTCGTCGGCGGTCTCGACTTCGAGCTGCATCAGCAGCGGCGGGCCGTCGGTCGGCCAGCGGAACTCGCTGTCGGTCGGCTGGGATCGACCGGCGCTCGAATCGTGGGCGCCTCCGAGTTCGGAGCCGTCGTTCGGCGCCGGATCGGCACCCGAGCAGGCGAGCGCGAGGGCGAGCAGCTGCAGGGCCGCGAAGGCGCAGCGCGATCGACGCCGGGCGTCGTCGGGCAAGGCGCCGAGCGGGGAGGCGGGCTGTGATAGCTTGCGGCGCATGGCGCATGCATCGTCCGGAATGCTTCGAGCAATGAGTCGTTTGGCGCGTTGGGCGGTCGGGCAGGGGGCGTCGCGGACGATTGCGGGCGGGCTGCGTCCGTCCCGGCGCCGGATCGCATCCGGGCGCCTCGTCGTTCTGCTCGTCGTCGTCCTGGGGCAGTCGGCCTCGGCGCAGGGCGATGGCCGGAGCGTCGTCTCCGCCAGCGGCGGAATGGTCGTCTCGAGCCATCGTGATGCGGCGCGGGCGGGGGCTTCGGTCCTGGCGAAGGGCGGAAACGCGGTCGACGCCGCGGTCGCGACGGCCTTCGCCGTCGGCGTCGCGCAGCCGTTTTCGGCCGGCGTCGGCGGCGGCGCCTTCGCCCTCGTCCGTCGGCCGGGCGGCGCCATCGCGGCCCTCGACGCGCGCGAG
>CAZFKD010000482.1:0-3563 GCA_964519695.1 uncultured Spirochaetaceae bacterium | reverse complement strand
TGAAAAATCGACGGGGTCGAGGCTCGCACCGCCGACGAGGGCGCCGTCGATGTCGGGCTGCTCGAGGAGACTGCGTGCGTTCGCGGGCTTGAGCGACCCACCATAGAGGATCCGGACCCGTTCTCCGGCGGGGCCGAGGCCGGCGACGAGCCGGCGGCGGATTTCGGCGTGGGCGGCACGGGCGAGGTCCGGGGTCGCGACGCGGCCCGTGCCGATCGCCCAGACGGGCTCGTATGCCACGACGAGGGCCTGCTCAGGGGACCGCGCCGCCGCGGCGACCCGGCGGATCGGCTCCTCGAGCTGGCGCGCCAGGACGCGCTCCAACTCGCCGCCTTCGCGCTCGGCGAGCGTCTCGCCGACGCAGAGAATCGCGCCGATGTCGGAGGCCAGCAGCCGACCCAGCTTGGCGAGGATGCGGTCGTCGCCTTCCCCGAAGAGCTGACGGCGCTCGCTGTGGCCGATCAGCACGAAGCGGCAGCCGAGGTCCGCGAGCATGGCGAGGGAGACCTCGCCCGTGAAGGCCCCCGACTCGGCTTCGTGGACGTTCTGGGCGGCGAGCGCGATGCCCGAACCGGCGAGTGCCTGCCCGAGGCGATCGAGGACAGGAAAGGCCGGGGCGATGGCGATCTCGAAGCGGGCGCCGATCTCGTCCGCGTAGGGGGCGAGCAGCGGGCGCAGACGGGCCTCGAACTCGGCCGCCGAGCGCGCGGTGTGATTCATCTTCCAGTTGGCGACGACGAGCGGGACACGCTTCATCCGGCGCCTTCGCGCCCGCCGGGGGGAGCGCCGCCGTTGCCGTCCGCATCCTGCGACCGGTCGAGCGCGGCGACACCGGGCAGCGTCAGTCCCTGGACGAACTCGAGCGAGGCACCGCCGCCCGTCGAGAGATGGCCGATCCGATCGCCGACGCCGACCTTCGCGACGGCCGCGAGCGAGTCGCCTCCGCCGACGATGCTCTTCGCCGGGGAGTCGGCGACGGCGCGGGCGAGGCTCTCCGTGCCCTTCGAGAAGGCGTCGATCTCGAACACGCCCATCGGGCCGTTCCAGAGGATCGTGCGGGCACCGGCCGCCGCGGCCGCATAACGCGCCGCGGTCTCGGGGCCGATGTCGACGCCCATTCGATCGGCCGGAATGGTCGCGACGACGCTCGCCGGGGCGTTCGCGTCGACGGATGCGGCGACGACGTGGTCCGTCGGGAGCAGGAGCTGGCAGCCGCGCGCTTCGGCGCGCGCGAGCATGCGGCGGGCGTCGTCGAATCGGTCGGTCTCGACGAGCGAGCGGCCGACGGGTTCGCCACGCGCGGCGAGGAACGTGTAGGCCATGGCGCCGCCGACGGCGACGGTGTCGGCGCGTTCGATCAGGGCCTCGAGGACGCCGAGTTTGTCGGAGACCTTGGCGCCGCCGAGGAAGCAGACGAAGGGACGCTCGGGCTTCAGCGCGCTGGAAAGCGCGGCGAGCTCTTCGGCGAGCAGGGAACCGGCCGCGACGATCGGAACGTGGGCGACCATGCCGGCGGTCGAAGCGTGGGCGCGGTGGGCGGTGCCGAAGGCGTCGTTGACGTAGACGTCGGCGAGGGCGGCGAGGGCCTTCGCGAATTCGGGATCGTTCTTTTTCTCGGCGCGGTGGAAGCGCAGGTTCTCGAGCAGCAGGATCTCGCCCTCCTGCAAGCGCCGGACTGCGGCCGCGACCTCGGGGCCGACGCAGTCGCTCGCGAGCGTGACCGGCGTCTGCAGGGCGCTCGCGAGGGCCTTCGCGACGGGGGCGAGGGAGAGCCGGGGATCCGGGGCATCCTTCGGACGGCCGAGGTGGGAAGCGAGGATGATCCGGGCACCGGCTTCGCGGAGGCGGCGAAGAGTCGGAATCGAAGCGCGGATCCGGCTATCGTCGGCGATCTGGCCGTCCGAGAGCGGGACGTTCAGGTCGGCGCGGACGAAGACACGCTTCCCGCGCAGCTCGGTCGACGCGAGCAGTGCATCGAGGGATCGGATCGGCAAGGCGCGAACGCTCCAGGCGGCGGGGGGCGGGCCGCGCAATGTACCCGCCCTCGGATATGCTCTCAAGTATCCGACTTGACTTCCGTTTTTTTGGTTCTTCCGTTTTTTGCCCGAGGCGAAAGGCGAGCTCGGGGGGGTGAGCGGGAATGGCCGTGCGGCCGGGAGCGAAGAGCGGACGCGGTACGCCGGGTCTCGCCGAGCTGGGGGTGCGCCTGTCGCTCGGGGCGCTCGTCGTCCTGGTCACCTTGTTCGCCATCCAGCGGTCGCGGAACGGGGGGCTCGACGAGCGGGGGTGGCTCGCGGCTTCGTCCGGAACGGTGCGGCTCGCGGTTTTGAAGCAGCCGGTGGAGATCCTGCGGGACGCCAGGGGGATCCCGCACGTCTACGCGCGGGACGAGTCCGAGGCCTGGTTCGGCCTCGGCTTCGTCCATGCGGATGATCGGCTGGCGCAGATGGTCTGGCTCCGGCGGCGCGCCTACGGTCGCGCGGCCGAGCTGGCCGGTGAATCCGAGCTTCCCGCAGATCGGTTGGCGAGGCTGCTCGAGATCGAGCGGGCCTCTGCGGTGGCTGCGGCGGAGCTGCCGCGGGCGTCGCGGGCGGTCCTCGAGGCCTATGCGGCCGGGGTGAACGCACGGATCGGGCGCATCCGGGAAAGGCGTGTGCCTCCTCCGGCCCAGCTCGGTGGTCCGATCGAGGGGGTCGAGGACTGGCGTCCGGCGGACTCGCTGGCGGTCGTGAAGCTGCTGTCCTGGTGTATCGGGGGCACGCTCGAGACGACCCTGGTCCTCGACGAGCTGATCCAGCGTCTCGACAGCATTCCGGCCCGGCCCTTCTTTCCGGGACGCGCATCGATCGATTTCGGCGACGCGCCCTCGTTGCCCATGCTGGGCTCGTTTGAGTCCACGCGGGGGGCGGGACGCCGCCCAGCGCCGGCGCTCGCGATGGACTCGACCCGGGCGCTCTGTGCGGGCATCGGCAATCCGACCGGCGGGGCCTGGCTTGTCGGCGGGGGCGGGAGCGCGAGCGGGGCCCCGCTCCTCGTCGCCGACTGGCAGATGGCGCCCAGCGCACCCGCGCTCTTCTACGAGGCCGAGCTCGCGGGCGGCGCGCTCGGCGTCCTCGGCGCGACGCTGCCCGGTTCACCGATCTTCTGGCTCGGGCGGACGAGCCAGCTCGCCTTCGCGAGCGTGCCGGCCGGCGCGCCCATCGCGGACCTGTTCATCGAGACCCTGGGCGAGCGTCCGGGTTTCTACCAGAACGGAGCGTTGTGGGCCCCGCTCGAGACACGCGAAGAGGTCTTCACCTACGTCGACCGCGGCGGATCGCTGCGCGAGGAGCGGCGGACGCTCCGGTCGACGCGCCATGGTCCCTTGATCGAATGGCTGGCCGACGGGGCCGCGGAGGCGTCGCCGACCGATGCCGCCCCGGCGACGACCGCTCGCGCGCTCGCCTGGACCGGGGCCCGGCCGGGAGATGGCGTGACGTCGATGCTCGCGCTGCTGCGCGCCGGCGGCGCGGGCGGCGTCGCCTCCGCCCTCGCGGACCACCACGAGCCGGTGCTCGCCGTCG
>CAZFKD010000481.1:0-3563 GCA_964519695.1 uncultured Spirochaetaceae bacterium | reverse complement strand
TGCGCCGGGTCGAGGCCGGCGCGCGCGTCGAACGCGAGCCCCGCGAAGAGCCGGCGGCCCCGGGCGACGCTCTCGGCGACGATCCGATTGATCCGATCGGCGACGGCGCGGGGTCCGTCGACGGCGACGAGGGGGGCCGTCAGCTCGAAGATCAACTTGCAGTGGAGCGCGACGGCTTCCCGGACGACGTCGTCGTCGTCGGTCGCGAAATCGTCGCCGCCTCCGGCCGCGACGGGATCGATCTGGACCTGGCCCGTCAGCAGCAGGAATTGCAGCGTGCGCGCGGCGGTGCGGGGATCGAGACCGGTGTGGTGACACAGGGCTCCGTAGCTTCCGTCCTCGGCCAGCGCTGCCAGCACCGCGCGTTCGTTCTCCGAGCAGGGCGTGCGATGCACGCCCGCGAGGGCGCGAATCCGGGTCCGCGGATCCTCGAGCTGCGCGATGAAACGCAGCAGCTCGTCGCGTCGCGCCAGCCCTTCGTCGATCAGCCGCTGGGTCGGGAGCGACAGCCGAACGGTGTTGTCGGGCTCGATCTCGCCCTCCCAGAGGTGGATCCAGCCCGACGTGTACGAGAAGAGCGAGCGCACGATGTCCTCGACCTGCGTCTTGACGCCGTCCCAGAGATCGCGCGGCGTCAGATAGCCGAGCTCGACGAGGATCTTGCCGAAGCGCGTCGCCCGCTGGAATCGACGTTCGGCGGTTTCGAGCTGCTCGCGGCTCAACATCCCGGCGCGCAACAAACAGAGTCCGAGACGGTCGGATTCGAGATTGGATTCGGCGAAGACGACTTCTCCGCGGCTCAGATAGATGGCCTTCTCGTCCGTCCCGAACTGGAACAGCAGGAAGCCCGACTTCCCCGCGGCATGCACGAGCTGGAGCAGGTCCGCGAGGGGGAAGGCGCGGACGTCGCCGCAGAGCACGAGGTCCCGGTCCCACGGAACCGCCGGCCCTGCGCCGCCCTCGACCTCGACGAGCATCATCCGCCCGGCGCGACCGACGGTGCGCGCGCCCTGCCCCGCTTCGAATCCCAGCGAACGCGCGGTTTCCGCAGACAGCCGGGCTCCCGAGACGAAATGAGCTGCGCTCGCGTCGGTCAATGAAGGCCCTCTCGTCGCGGTCTCTCGGGTGATCACCGGCCACGGTCAGGCGGCGACCGCGGTGGCCTCTGCTTCGTCCTGCGTCCGATCGGGCTTGAGGGTGGCCCCGCGCGGCTGCGCTCGCGAATTCGCGAGCGGCACGGGGAAGATGCGCCGGGAGCCGCAGCCGTTTTGCGCTCAAGCCCTCGCCCGCCCGGCGCCGATAGGCGAACGAAACCATTGGACCAACGCCCATGACCCAAGGCAAGCTCGCCCGGGAGATCTCGAAACGCGGCGGCGACCGGATCCCGCTCTTCAGTCGCATCCGGCTGACGACGGAAGACGGACGCGAGGTCGCCGAAGGGGCGACCTGCACCAACATCGGCCTCGGTGGCCTCTGCGTCCAGGCAGCGAACGGCATCGATCCGGGGACGGCCGTCGTGATCGAAGTGCCCCTCGTCGGGGATCGATCGTTCCGATGTCGCGGTCACGTCCGCTGGTCGCGCGTCACCCTCCATCCCGAGCTATTCGGGACGCCCAAGGGGAGCCCCGACGATGCGCGCTTCGGAATCTGCTTCGACGGCGCATCGACACAGGATCTCCTCCCGATCGCGCGCCTCATGGTCGCTCGTGAAGACGCGAAGCGCCGTGCGCGCCGGATCCATCGCCTTCACGGACTGCCCGTCCGCGCTTGAATCGTCCGGTCGCGGATCGGTATGCTCCCCCTTCCAATGAGACCGCCTGGAACCTTCAAGCTGCTCGGACGCGCGCGCCGATCGAACCTCTCCGGTTACGGTCCGGGCGGCGCGTTCGCGAGCCGCGCCGACCGGATCGTCGACTCGCTGCGGACGCAGATCCTGGAGCCCGGAGAGGATCAATCGCTCCGCATCCGGCAGATCTTCGAAGCGCCGCGGGAGATCTATCGCATCGAGATCGAGCGGCCGGAGCAGAGCTACCAGCGGACGACGCTCCTCGACCGCGACGCCCTCGAGGACCTGCTGGCGACCGAGGACGTGCGGGAGCGATTTCTCGAGAGCGAGGACGAGCGCAAGGCGCGCGTGGTGCCCGGAGCAGGACTCGAACCTGCACGGCCTGAGGCCAGGCGATTTTAAGTCGCCCGCGTTTACCATTTCGCCATCCGGGCAGCCGGCGATCCGCGACAGTCTAGACGCTCGCCTGCCGCGGCGCCGCGAGCCATCCCGAGGAGTGCCCGACCCGATGTTCCACGGAAAGCGCGTGGTGGTCGTCATGCCGGCCTACAACGCGGCGCGAACCCTCGAGCGGACCGTGCGCGAGATCCCGATGGATCTGGTCGACGAGATCGTCGTCACGGACGACGCGAGCTCCGACGACACCGTCGCCGAAGCGCGTCGGCTCGGGCTCCGGACCCTCGTGCATCCCGAGAATCGCGGCTACGGCGGCAACCAGAAGACCTGCTACGCCGAGGCGCTCCGGCTCGGTGCCGACGTCGTCGTCATGCTCCATCCCGACTATCAATACACGCCGAAGCTGTTGCCCTCGATGATCGGCCTCCTGACCGACGGCCCCTTCGACGTCGTGCTCGGATCCCGCATCCTCGGCGGCAGAGCGCTGGCCGGCGGCATGCCGCGCTACAAATACGTCGCGAACCGGCTGCTCAGCGCGATCCAGAATCTGCTCGCCGGCGCGAAGCTCTCCGAATACCACACGGGCTATCGCGCCTTCAAGCGCGAGGTCCTCGAAGCGCTCCCGCTGCTCGAGAACTCGGACGACTTCGTCTTCGACAACCAGATGCTCGCCCAGATCCTCTTCCAGGGATTCCGGATCGGCGAGATCAGCTGTCCGGCGGCCTACTTCGAGGAGGCGTCGTCGATCGACTTCCGCCGATCCCTGCGTTACGGCGTCGGGGTACTGGGCGTCTCGCTGCAGCATTGCCTGCAGCGCCTCGGCGTCGCGCGCTTCGCGATCTTCGACCCGGAGGGGAAGCGGCTCGCGCGCGAGGCGCCGCGCTGAGCGACGACGAGGGAGCGGGATTGGAGGCGGCGCCCGGATTCGAACCGGGGGTCAGAGCTTTGCAGGCTCATGCCTTACCACTTGGCCACGCCGCCTCGGCGGGGTTCGCGCTGCGAACCGCCCATGCCATCCGAAGATGGCCCGAGAACCCTCGGAATGCGAGGGTTTACCAGACCCGTCAGGGCGCAGTCAAACTTCCGGAGCCCGCCGCTGCGCGACTGCCTGCGTTCCGCGCGTCACCGGGGCGCGCCCCGGCTCCGGCACGCACCCGGCCCCGGCCCCCGCTTCAGTCTCCGTCGAGTGCCGGCAGGAGCGCAACGGCATCGCCTAGCCTGATCGACGTGCGCCCGTCCGCCTCCTCGACCGCCAGCAGCAGCTCGGCCTGGGCCGAGCCCATGAAGCGGGCCAGGAGGCCGTCCGGCACGAGCGCGCGCTTCACGCGGCAGAGCAGCGCGCCGTCGATCGGCGAGAGCGCGAGTCTCGCGACGTCGAGCC
>CAZFKD010000480.1:0-3564 GCA_964519695.1 uncultured Spirochaetaceae bacterium | reverse complement strand
GTGCAGATGTTGCTCGTCGCCTTCTCGCGGCGGATGTGCTGCTCGCGGGTCTGGATCGCGAGGCGATAGGCGAGCTTGCCGCGGCGATCCTTCGAGATCCCGACGAGCCGGCCGGGCAGGCGCCGCGCATGCTCGCTGCTGGTCGCGAAGTAGGCCGCATGGGGACCGCCGAAGCCCATCGGGACACCGAAGCGCTGGGTCGTTCCGAAGGCGACGTCGGCGCCGAGCTCGCCGGGCGGCGTCAGCAGCGTCATCGCGAGCAGGTCCGCCGCGACGCAGGCGAGGGCGCCCGCCGCATGGGCGCGCTCGATCACAGCGCGTGGATCGAAGACGCGGCCGTCGCTCGCCGGGTACTGCAGCACGACGCCGCAACAATCGAGGGCCGCGAAGTCGACCTGCTCCGGATCGCCGACGTGGAGCGTCACGCCGAGGGCCTCGGCGCGCGTTCGGATGACGCCGATCGTCTGCGGATGGCAATCCCACGAGACGAAGAAGCCGCGCTTCTTCCCGCCCGCGACGGCACGGCAGAGCCCGAGCGCCTCGGCGCCCGCCGTCGCCTCGTCGAGCAGCGACGCGTTCGCGAGCGGCAGCCCCGTCAGGTCCGCGACCATCGTCTGGAAATTCAGCAGCGCCTCGAGGCGACCCTGCGAGATCTCGGCCTGATAGGGCGTGTACTGCGTGTACCAGCCGGGGCTCTCGAGGATGTTTCGCTGGATCACGCCGGGCACGATCACGTCGTGGTAGCCCTGGCCGAGGTAGCTGCGATGGACGCTGTTCTCCGAGGCGATCTCGCGCAGCATCGCGAGCAGCTGATGCTCGCCCATCGGCTCGTCCGGCAGGCCCTCGAGTATGAGGGGCTCCTTGCGCCGGATCGATTCCGGGATCACCGCTGCGGCGAGATCCTCGAGATGTTCCAGCCCGATCGCCCGGAGCATTTCCGGGATCTGCCCGCTGCGGGGGCCCAGATGGCGGCGCGCGAACACATCGCTCGGTCGCGCGAAATCGGCGAAATCGGATCCGGACAAGACGTTGCCTCGACGGAGTTCAGGCGGCACATCGCGTCACCGCGCTCGCGATCGTGCTGGGGGGCACGCTCGCTTCGATTCGGGGTGGAATCGTCGCAGAGGGTTAGCACACGCGCGCGGCCGGAGGTCGCGGGCGCCGCTCTTCTGCACCGAATCTGCGTCGGGCCGGGGCGCCTCAGAGCGCCTGATGGATCTCTTCGAGGACGAGCCGCGACTTCGCCTCGTCGCCGAAGACGCCGATCCGGATCCGCACCTCGGTCGCATCCGGCCCCTTCGCGACGAGCCGGATGTCGACCGGATCACCGGATGCCGTGCGGGCCCGCCAGCGGATCTGGTTCGCTTCTCGCTCGGTCTCGACCTCGTCGTACGCGAGGACGTCGACGGCCGCTGCACAGGCGGCATCCAGCTGGGCGAGCGTGGACGGCTCCCGGGAGCGGAGCTCGCCGGTCGCGAAAGCGATGGCGCTCGTCCCCGCACCGCCGATCAGGAGCAGCGCGCCGCAGCCACTCGTCGCGGCGACGCCGGCCGCCAGCGCGGCGAGCGCCGCGAAGCACCCGGCCCGGCGGGTCGCTCTCGATCGGAAGCTCGGGCCGGCAGGGTCGTGGGTCTTCACGGTGCCCAGTCTCGTCCGCGAGCCGCACCCTGTCGAGTTGCGTCGACACGCGAATCGGCTCGTGATGATTCCAGTTTGAACGCCGCCGGAGGGACGTCGCCGCGCTCGCTCCGGTTCGAATGCGTGGCCCGCATGCGCCGCGTACGCAGGAATGCATCTCGCGAGCGCGGAATCATTTCAAGACTCGCCCGTCGGTTCGCGATAAGTCGGGAGCCAACGCGACGGGCGCTCCGCCCGATCGACCGGAGAGACATGCGGATGTCGAAGAGGGGACGGATCGAGTCGGAAGAGACCGGGTCGGTCGGCGGCGTGTGGGCTCCCGGTCCGAGCGAGTCGGCGAGCGCCATCGAACATCAGGCGGCACTCGATGCGACCCTCTTCCGCGCAGAGGCCCGGGCGAGCGAGCTCGTCCTCGAGCTCGATTCGGGCAAGCTCCGGCTCCGCCGACCGAACGGCTGACGCCGCCCCCGCCCTCAATGTCCCCGCGGGTCGAGCCTCCTTTATCAAGAAATCTCCACGGACCGGTGTTAACGTGGCCCGCGAGGCCCCGCGCCAGACGACGGGGCCTCGAGTTCGTTCGGAGGACGCAATCGCCGGAAATCCGGCGAAAACGCGGCCTTCGAAGCGGTGCCCGCGCTTCGGCGCGCGCCGAACGTGCACAGGAGTGCCCCGCCCGTGAGCCCCCATCCGATCCTCACCCTCGTCCAGGACCATGACGTGAAGCAGGCCAAAGGCTTCCGCACGGCTGCCGAGCGGATCACCGGCGCCTCCCTCGAGGCCGACTATCAGAGCGAGGTGGCGGCGGCGCCGAAGCGCTCCGAGCAGGGCCTCGCGTACCTCGGCGTGAAGACCGGCCGGCGGGCCAAGGCCCGTCAGCATGGTCGCGACGAGCGCCACCTCGTCGAAGCGATCGCCCGGGCCGCGGCCGCCGGGAATCTGACGCCGCCGAATCGTCCCCTCGAGCTGCCGACCGGCGAGGTCGTCACGATCGTCGATCACAGCGTCCCGATCCGCATCGCGGCCCCCGATCCGGAGCAGGGCAGCGCGGATCCCAACTACGGGATCGAGGACATCCCGCTCCTGGCCGTGTTCGGCGAGGACCGGCCGGCGGTCGTCGTGCTCAAGTACATCGACGCCGATTCGAACCGCAGCGGCGCGAACGACACGCCGCTTCGACTGCTCCTGCAGGGCTTCGCGCATGCGGCGGCCTACGACGCGAACCGCCTCGCCCTGCGCGAGGAGATCGCGAAGGCCTCTGGCAAGACGACGGGCGAAGAGGCGCCGGCGATCATCGTCGCCGCGAGCCCGCGCTACTGGGAGCTCTGCCGCAAACGCGAGGCGCAGAAGGGCGCGGCCTGGATCCGCGAGCTCGAGCGCATCGCGCGCGAGGCGGCCGAGACGATCGGCAGCGAGGTGTTCTTCGTCGGTCTCTCGCTGTCGGACCCGCCTGGATGGGGCTATGACGACGAGGGGCCGCTGCTCTCCGGGCCGATCGGCTTCGTCAAGGCCTGGGAAGGCAGCGCCGGCAAGCTCAAGGCGAAGCCGAAATCGTCCAAGAAGACCGATCCCGCTTCGCTCATCGTCGAGGCGGATCCCGACCGCCCGGTCCGGACCTACTCGATCCGCGACGCGTACACCCCGGGCGATCGCATCGCCCATGCCACGCTCGGCCTCGGCGTCGTCCAGGAGCTGACGGGCCGCGACAAGATCGTCGTGCTCTTCGAAGGCGAGAAGAAGCTGCTCGTCCACGGGCGCGCGTAGGCCCGACATGTCGAAGTCCCCGAACGGCTCCGATTCCGCCGCGCCCGCCCGCTTCGAGCGTTTCGTGGGGACGACGAGCTACATCGCGTCGCCCGCCCTCGTCGACGCCGTCAACTGCGCGCTCGCCCTCGAGCGCCCGCTGCTGGTCAAGGGCGAGCCGGGCAC
>CAZFKD010000479.1:0-3566 GCA_964519695.1 uncultured Spirochaetaceae bacterium | reverse complement strand
TAGATCGTGTCGAACTGGTTCTCTTCGACCAGCCGCATCAGATGCGGAAATTCGAGGGTCGCGACCCCGTCCTGCTCGAGCAGGATCGGAAGGCCCGCGATGAAGTCGTTGATGTCGGGGACGTGGGCGAGGACGTTGTTGGCGGTCAGGATCCGCGCCCGGCCCCGCGCGGCGGCGACCTCCCGCGCGGTCTCGCGTCCGAAGAAGCGCACGATCGTCTCGATGCCCCGGGCCTGCGCCGCGGCCGCCGTGTTCGAGGCGGGCTCGATCCCGAGCGGACGGATGCCCGCCTGCTGGAAATACTGGAGCAGATAGCCGTCGTTGCTCGCGATCTCGATCGCGCAGTCCCCGGGCTTCAGGTCGAAGCGCTCGATCATCGCCTCGACGTAGCGGCGGGCGTGGTCCAGCCAGCTCGTCGAGTAGGAGGAGAAATAGGCGTAGGCGCCGTCGCCGAAGATCTCCTCCGGCGGCACGACGTCCTCGACCTGCACGAGGAAGCACTGCTCGCAGACCCGCGCGTGCAGCGGGTAGAAGGGCTCCATCTGCGTGAGCTGGTCCGCGCGCAGATGCTTCTGGCAGAGCGGCGACATGCCGAGATCCACGAAGCTGTGCCGGAGCGCGCTGCCGCAGAAGCGGCACGACGGCGGAAGCGACTCGCGCACGCTCGTCGACGCAGTCACGACCGGGGCTCCGACCAGCGCAGCGCGGAATCGAGGCGCCCCTGCTCGAGATGCTCCTGGATCCGCCGGATCCGGAGGAATCGGCTCCCTTCGAGATCGCTGCTCGAGAGGCCGTGCTTCCGATAGGCCCCCGCGAGCTCCTCGACGCCGGCGCGCACGGTCCAGACGGGCTGGTAGTCCGGCAGCGTCGACTCGAGCTTGTCGAACCGGACGCGGTAGCAGCGCGGATCCGGTCCGGCCCCCGCCTCGAAGTCGATGCGGCTGCCGGCGACGACCTCGCGGACGTGGTCCGCGACCTGTGAGATGCGGTAGTTCTCGCCGGTACGCCCGACGTTGAAGGCCTCTCCGTGGATCTTCGCGCGGTCGGCCCGGAGCACGGCGAGGAAGGCGCGACAGACGTCCTCGACATGCACGAGGGGGCGCCAGGGGCTGCCGTCGCTCTTGAGCAGCACCCGGCCCGTCGCGAAGGCCCAGCCGACGAGATTGTTGACGACCAGATCCCCGCGCAAGCGCGGCGAGACGCCGTAGACCGTCGCATTGCGCAGGAAGACCGGACTGAAGCCGTCGCTCGCGAGCCGCGCCACGTCGCGCTCGACCCAGACCTTCGACTCCGCATAGGGCGTCACGGGACTGAAGGCAGCCGTCTCGTCGAGGACGTCGTCGGGACTCGCCGCGCCGTAGACGCTGCAGGAAGAGGAATACAGGAAGCGCGATACGCCCGCGTCGCGCGCGAGCTCGGCGAGTCGGACCGAGGCCTCGTGGTTGATCTGATAGGTGCAGCGCGGGTTCAGGTTGCCGAGCGGGTCGTTCGAGATCGCCGCGAGATGCACGACCGCGTCGAAGCCCTCGAGGTCGCCGGCGCCGACGTCTCTCAGGTCGATTCGGCGGGCCGGGATCGGCGGCGCGGGCACGCCGAAATCGCAGCCTTCGAAGAGCCCCGAGTCGAGCCCGTGGACGTCGATGCCTGCCGCGACGAGCCAGGGCGACATCACGCTGCCGATGTAGCCCGCATGACCGGTCATCAGGACCCGCACGTGCGATCCCCTCCCGTTTGCCTCGCGACGAGGCCCTTGGCTTCGAGCTGCTCGGCCGCTTCGACGACCAGCTGCCAGGGAATCCCGGATCGGGCCGCGACGTCGATCAGATCGTGCTCCCCGTCGGAGAACTGGAGTACCCACAAGAGTGCCCGGGAAAGAGATCGGGGATCGGAGCTTCCTCCGATCGTCTCGTACATTCCACGCCGGCCGAGCTGGGGCTCGCCGTGGGGCACCCGGTTCACGAACCGTGCGTTGACCTCCAGCAGGTCGCAGGCCTCGCGCAGCCGCAGGGCAGACCGCTCGAGGCTCTCGGGCCGGATGAAAGCGAGATCGTCGGCGGAGGTGTGGTACTCGGGGAACTCCCCATGCCGGCCGCGCATGAGCGATCCGACCGGGAGCCGGAAGCCGGGCGAATTGAACTGACGTTCGTCGTAGCCGTAGGGATGGAACGGGAGGGGCTCGGCCGCGTCCGGCTCGCCCGCCAGGACGAGGGCCATGGCCCGGTCGATCGGCGCATCGCCCGCGAAGGTCCGCTTGTACTGGAGCGGATGGGCGTCGCCCAGGCAGACGAGCGTCAGGCCGTGCTCGATGCGCGGCATCGCCTCGCGATGGCGGGCGAGCCAGCTGATCGCCCCGATCGTGCCCGGCGCGAACAGGAAGCGATACGAGAGGCGGGGCCGGGTCTTCAGGCGATCGCGTGCGAGCCAGGTGGCGACCGCGATCCCCGACAGATTGTCGTCGCACAGGCTCGGATGGCAGACATGGGCCGAGATCAGGATCTCCGCCTCGCTCTCGCCCTCGATCCGCAGCTCCCCGTAGCTGAGGGCGCCGGGGCCGAGGGTCGCATCGATCGCGATTTCGTAGCGCTCGTCCGTCATGGCATCGCGTTGACGCTGGCTCAGGCAGAAGCCCCAGGCCGGCTCGTAATAGGCGGTCCGGTAGGGAATCCAGTCGGGCCGGTCGGGCAGCGAGTGGAGATGGGGATCGAGCTCGGCGAGCGAGATCCAGCGCGGCGCGACGGGGACGCTGTAGCCGACGACGTGGAGGTTCGAGCGCGCGAAGTCGACGATCCGCCGGCCGGACTCGTCCTTGATGTAGGCGTCCCGGATGTTCCATTCGGGCGGGACGGTCCAGTCGAGGACCGGCGTCCCGCTCGGTACCTCGTGGCACTCGATCGGAATCTGCTCGCCGATCAGTCGCAGCGTCTCGCGAACACCATCCCCCGTGATCGAACGGCAGATCGGCTGGAGACGCGCGATCCAGTCCTTCATCGCATCGCCGTTCATCGCGTAGCGTCCGGCGGGAGCGTCCCGAGCGCAGCGTCCCGCTCCGATAGGCAGGCGGGCCGGATCGGCCAATCGATGCCGATCGCGGGATCGTCGAAACGGAAGCCGCGGGCGGCCTCGGCGACGTGCTCGGCGCTCATCTCGTAGAAGATCTCGGTGTTCGGCGCGAGCGTGATGAAGCCGTGGGCAAAGCCCTCGGGCACGTACAGCAGTCGCCCCTCGCGCGCATCGAGCTCGAAGCCGGCCCATGCGCGGTGGGTCGGCGATGCGGGGCGCAGATCGACGATCACGTCGAAGAGCGAGCCCGACGTGCAGCGGACGAGCTTGGCTTCCGCGTGGGGGGCGAGCTGCCAGTGCATCCCGCGCAGCGTGCCGCGCAGGGCATTGAAGGAGATGTTGCTCTGGACGAAGCGGTCGACGAGACCGTGCGCCCCGAACTCCCGGGCGCAGAAGCTGCGCGCGAAGAACCCGCGCTCGTCGCGCCGCGGCTCGATCTCGATCAGATAGGCGCCGGATAGCTTCGTCTCGTGGAAGATCACGTCGCGGCTCCCTGGAGCGTGTTT
>CAZFKD010000478.1:0-3569 GCA_964519695.1 uncultured Spirochaetaceae bacterium | reverse complement strand
GAGGGGCCGAAGGCAGGCTCGGCGCCGATCGTCTGCCTGCCCGCCGGATGCGGGCCTGCGTCCGGAGTCGCGGGCGCGCGGGCGGAGAGCCATTCGGCGGCCTGCTCATAGGACAGCCGCGCATGGCTGCGGATCACGGCTTCGTGGAAGCGCGCGTCGGCGACCTCACCGGTCGCCGTCAGCCGGAGCTCGACGGCGAGGACGAGACGGTCCTCTTCGGGTCGCAGGGAGCAGAGCTCGCTCGAGAGCCGCTCCGGCAGCATCGGGATCGCGCGATCCGGGAAGTAGAAGCTGTTGCCGCGCCGTCGTGCCTCGGCATCGATGAAGCCGCCGGGCTCGACGAAATGGCCGACGTCGGCGATCGCGACCCAGAGCCGCTCGCTGCCATCGCACTCTTCCGCGTAGAGCGCATCGTCATGATCACGGGCGGTCGCGGGATCGATCGTGACGAAGGGGCGAGCGCGCAGATCGAGGCGACGCGCGAGCTCCGCCGCCGGGAGCAATGCCGGGAGCGCATCGGCTTCGAGGCGCGCGCGGCGCGAGAAGCTCTCCGGAAGGCGGTACTTCCAGGCGAGCGCGCGGTGGTCCGCGTCGGGATCGCCGGCGGGTCCGAGCACGGCGGCGACACGCACCTCGACCGACTTCGCTGGCCGACGCGCAGAAGCGGAGCGACCCGCCGATGGAGTTCGTCCCTTGCCTTTCGTCTTTTTCGTTGCGGCGGCGCCTTCCGGCACGACCAGCACCCGATCGCCCTCGTGCGCGCCCTTCATGCGCGTCGGAGCGAGCTCGATCGCAGGCAGGTCGACACCACCGAAGGGGACGAGCGCGAACGAGCGGCCGACTCGCCGAACGGTGCAGACCCAGCTCTCACGCACGTGCTCGAGCACGCCGACGAGGACGCCGCGCCGATCGACGCTCCCGGCGCGCGGCTCGAAGCGGATCCGGGCGCCCGCCTCGACGGCCTCGCCCAGGCAATCGACCTGCCAGAGCGCCTGCGCCTCGTCTTCGACCTCGAGCTGTTGGCCGTCGGCGTCCGTGCGGTGGACACCGACGACGATGCCCTCGCGCGGACGCTGCAGGCCCGGCCGCGCGGGCGGGCGGCTCTTCGGCGATCGGCCTCCCTGCGGCCGGCCGGCCGGCCGCTGCCGGGTCGACGTCTTGCGCCGTCTCCCACCCCCTCTTTTCCGAGCCAAACATCACCTCGTGGAATCGTGGATTTCGGGTTTGACGCGTCCGCGCCCCCACCGTACCCTGCCGCGCGCTGCCCGGGTGGCGGAATTGGTAGACGCGCTGGACTCAGAATCCAGTGTCTGAAAAGACGTGCTGGTTCGACTCCAGTCCCGGGCACCATCCCCCCCTCTCGAATCCTCCGTCCCTCCGTCCCTCCGTCCCTCCGTCCCTCCGTTCCCCGCGCCCCGCGCGCCGCGGGGACAGGCCGGGGTTCAGCGGGTTAGAGTCGCGCGATGACTTCGCGAGAATCCGTCCTCTTCGAGCTCGACGACCAGGGCGTAGCGCTCATCACGCTGAACCGACCCGACCAGCTGAACGCCTGCTCCGGCGACATGCTCGGTCGCCTCGCCGAGCTCTATCGGCGCTGCGACGAGGACGATGCGATTCGCGCCGTCGTCGTGACCGGCAGCGGCCGGGCCTTCTGCACGGGCGCGGACATGAGCGACGCCGCGAAGACCTTCGATGTCTCGCAGAGCGGCGGCTTCGATCATTTCAGCGCCGCGGGCGTCGAGTTTCCCGCCTTCCGGATTCGCAAGCTCGTGGTCGCCGCGGTCAACGGCCACGCCATCGGGCTCGGCATGACGATCGCGATGCAATGCGACGTCCGGATCTTCGCGCGGGAGGGCAAATACGGGATCGTCCAGGTCCGCCGCGGCGTGATGGGGGATGCCTATGCGCACTGGACGCTGGTCCGCCTGGTCGGCCTCGCCCGGGCGGCCGAGATCATGCTCACGGGCCGAACGTTCACCGGCGAACAGCTCGACCGGCTCGGCGTCGCGAGCGAGATCCTCCCCGCCGCCGAGGTCCTGCCCCGCGCCCTCGAGCTGGCGCGCGACACCGCCGTCCATGCCGCGCCGCTCTCGGTCGCCGTCTCGAAGCGCCTGCTCTGGGAGTCCTCCGAGCTCACCGCCGACCAGGTCCTCCACCGCGAGACCGAGCTCCACAAGGTGCTGATGCCCGCGCCCGACGCGATCGAAGGGCCGATGGCCCATGTCGAGCGCCGGACGCCGAGCTGGACGCTCCGGGTCTCCCGCGACTGGCCCGACTGGCCCCGGGACTGAACCTCGCCGCTCGGAGCCCTCCGCCCCGACCGGTTGACCCCCGAACGCTCGCGCCTATGGTTGCCCGCGATCCGGCAGGCGGGGCGACCGTCCGACCGGGTCGATCGGTTTCGGATCCCGGCGATCCAGCGAGTGAGGCTTCAGGAAGCATTGGCCGACCCCAATTCGAACGATCCCAATGGTGGGCAGGATGGTGGGCAGGATGGTGGGCAGGATGGTGGGCAGGACGGCGGGCACGACGAAGGCCGGAGCGAACTGACGTTGTCCGAGCCGAATCGGCCTGCCCTGCCCGGGATCGCGTCCTTCGCGGTCCAGGTCGCAGGGGCCGAGACCCTCGAGGTGCCCGCGATCCTGCCGGTCCTGCCGGTGCGGGACGTGGTGGTCTTTCCCGGAGTGACGATGCCGCTGGCGATCGGGCGGCCGCGCTCGCTCGCTGCGCTCGAAGAGGCCGGCCAGGACGGCTACATGCTGGTCGTCGCCCAGCGCGACCCCCTGACCGAGAACCCCGGCATCGAGGCGCTGCACGAGGTCGGCACGATCGTCCGTGTCATGCGGATCATCGATACCCGCCGCGAAGGCAAGCAGGCGCTCGTCGTCGGACTCGCCCGCGCGGTCATGACGCGGACCGTGGCCTGGGAGCCGACCCTGCGTGTCCAGATCCTCCCGCTCGCCGAGCCCGAGGCCCTCACGCCTTCGCTCGAGGCGGCCTGGCGCCGGGTCGTCCTACTGGCCCAGCGCGTGATCGAGCTGCGCGACGACATGCCGGACGAGTGGAAGACGTTCTTGCAGGGCATCCCCTCGCCGGGGCTGCTCGCCGACCTGATCGCGTCGAACATCGCGATGTCGCCCAAAGATCGCATCGAGCTGCTCGCGGAGGCCGACCCCGAGACCCGCCTCGGCCTCGTCGAGAGCCATCTCGAGAAGGAAGTCACGATCGCCGAGACGCAACGCACGCTCGCCGGCGAGGCCGGCGGCGAGACCGATCCGCGCCGGCGCGAGCGGATGCTCCGCCAGCGCATGCGCGAGATCCAGAAGGAGATCGGCGAGACCGATGCCGGCGCCCGCGAGATCGACGAGCTGCGCGAGAAGCTCGACGCGACGGCGCTCCCGGCGGAAGCGGAGGCCCTCGCGCAGCGCGAGCTGAAGCGCCTCTCGTCGCTGCCTCAGCACGCCCCGGATCGCCACCTGATCCGGACCTATCTCGACTGGCTGCTCGATCTGCCCTGGAACAAGCAGACCGAAGATCACCTCGATCTCGCCGCGGCGCGCAAGATCCTC
>CAZFKD010000477.1:0-3574 GCA_964519695.1 uncultured Spirochaetaceae bacterium | reverse complement strand
TCCCGACGAGTTCCCGGCGCTGCTCGGGCGCCCGGAAGAGCTCGAGCACGAACGAGGCGTAGATCTTCGGCATCGTGTCGGTGCTGCCGATGACGAGCGTCGCCATCTGCGAGGCGATGTTGTCGTCGGGCAGGCCCTTGCCGTCGAAGCGCGCGTTCAGATAGGCATTGAGAAGCACGTCGTCCGCCGTCGGATGCGACCTGCGATGGCGGATCAGCGCGCCGAGATAGTCGTTCAGCTCGGCGGCTGCCTTGAGACCGTCCTCGGTCAGGCCCGCCTTGCCGGGAGCACGATCGAAGTAGCGGGTCACGTAGGTGTAGACGTGGTCGGCGTCCTCGATCGGCAATCCGAGTAGCACGCAGGCCGACTCCATCGCGATCCTGGCGATGTAGTCCTTGACGAGGTCGACGCGGGTCCCCGATTCGAGGTTCTTCGCGTGCCTCCGCACGATCTCCTCGACGACCGGCGCGAGCGAGGCCACGCGGCGGGGCTTGAAGGCGCCCGAGATGAGCGCGCGGTTCTGCGTGTGCTCCGGCGGGTCCATCATGTTGACGCTCGGGAAGACGGTCTGCTGCTTCGTGATCAGATGACAGGGCGTCGTTCCGCGCTGAGCGGCGGAGTAGGAGTCGCTGTCGCCGCTCTGCTCCCAGATGTCGTCGAAGCGCGAGAGCGCCCAGCAGTCGAACTCCTCGACGTAGTAGGCAGGGGCCTCGTCCCGGAGCCGCTTGTAGATCGGGTAGGGATCTTCGAGGATCTCCGGCATGAGCGGGTTGTAACGGACCATGATCTCTCCTTCTTTCGGGTCGCGCGGCCTAGGGCCGCATGAACTGGAATTCGGTTTCGGGATCGAGGGAATCGGCGACGAAGACGAGCTCGCTCGCGACGTCGCGCCAGGAGCGCCGCGCGAGCCATTCCTCGACGAGGCGGGCGAGCAGCGCCCGCCCGACCACGTCGCTCGGAATCGCCTCGACGCGCGCGGCCTCGAGCAGCTGCTCGAAGGCGGCCGAGGCCAGCTCGCGCTCCCGGCTCACGCGCAGGCTCCCCGGCTTAGCGAGTTCTTCATGATCCGTCCGCCGAGCAGGATGACCCGCAGGTTGTCGCGGTTCGCGAGGCAGCCGACGTCGACCAGCGGATCGCCGTCGACGACGACGAGATCCGCCAGCTTGCCGGCGGCGATCGTGCCCGTCTCGGCGCCGAGTCCCATCGCCTCGGCACCGTTCTTCGTCGCCCAGCGCAGGACCTCGATCGGCGCCATCCCGAGCTTCTTCACGTAGAGCTCGAACTCCGGGATGTAGTCGCCGTGGGGCATGATGGGCGTCCCGTAGTCGTCGCCGACGACCATCCGGACCCCGGCGCGCGCCGCCTCGGGCATCGCGCGGCAGGTGTACTCGTAGTCCTCCCGGACGGCGCGAATCTTGGCCCGGACCTCGGCGGGGGTTTCGGGGAAGCCCTCGCTGATGGGCAGCGGCGTCTTGTCGTGGTCCCAGGGCTCGGCGATGCCGAGAAAGCGCTCGCTCCAGAGCATGCTGGGGACGACGGTGCAGTTGTGGTCGAGGATCGCCTCGACGCATTCCGCGTCGATGCGGTCGGCATGGTCGATGATGTCGACGCCGGCCCGCGCACATTCGAGGATGGCGGTCTTCGACGGCGCATGGGCGCGAACGCGCTTGCCGTTCTTGTGGACCGCATCGACGAGGGCCCGCAGCTCCTCGCGTGTAGGGCAGAGGATGTCGTGCACCGGCATCGAGCCATGGCCCGGCGCTGCCGAGATCTTGACGACGTCGCAGCCGCGCCCCGATTCGATGCGTCCGGCGAGGCGCCAGCCGTCGACGCCGTCGGCGGCGAAGCTCAGGCCGGTATCACCGAGCGCCATGAAGTAGTTCCGGTTGTTGGCGTAGTCCGAGTACTCGCCCGTCGTGATGATCTCGCGCGAGCCGGCGAGATAGCGCGGACCCTTCACGAAGCCCGCCTGGATCGCCTCCTTCAGACTGACGTCGATCGTATGGGCGTTGCTCGAGCCGATCGCGCCCGTGAAGCCGCACTGCACGGCGAGCTCGGCGTTGTACGCCGCCAGCATGCTGAGATAGGGCGGCGCCGCTTCGAGGCCGAGGGCGGGGGCGCGCACGCCATCGCCGAAGGCGCCGAAATGGGAATGGAAATGGGTCTGGACCATGCCGGGCATCAGCGTCCGCCCGGCCAGCTCACGGACCTCGTCGCCGGGCCGCGGCTGATAGGCCGCATCGGGGATCACGGCCTCGATCCGCTCGCCGCGCACGATCACGGTCGTCGCGGGCCGCGCGGGGCCTTCGCCATCGAAAAGCTGTGCGCCCTTGAAGACGATTCGCCGATCCGCGGCGGCGCTCCGGCCTCCGCCTTGTCCCTGATTCTCGTCAGCCATCGCTCTTGCCTCCTGATCCGGATGGGGCCCGGGCTGCGGTCCACCTTCGCTGCGACGCGACCTCGCGACCTCGGGCCCCTTTCTGGCGACCGTATTCGAATGGGGCGATTGCACGAGGCGTGCCGCCTCCATGCACGGGATGATCCGGAGTTCGCACGGCCGGGCGAGGTCGGCCGCCCCGGCTGACGAGCGGATTGGGACATTCCGCGACATCGAACGGCGGATCGTCGCGTACGCATACGGTGTCGCCGAGTGCCGCCGAGTCGCTCGATTCCGCCCCGCGAGGCCCGATCGGGACGTCTCGCCGCACTGAACAATTCGCTGCACCGGGCCGGCCCGCGTGTGGCACGCCTGTTGCGTCGTGATGAGGCCGTGTGTGCGATCCATCGACTCGCATGCGCCGCGCCGGAGGGAGCCGGGGAGTCCCCGGTTCCGCGAAACGTGCGTCCCATGGGCGTCATGCCCCGAGATCGGAGGGTTGGATGTCGAGCGTGTCGATCGAGCCGGGGCAGGCAGGCATGCCCCGCTACGAAGACGCCGTCGTGCGGCAATTCGCATTGATGACGGTCGTCTGGGGCATCGTGGGGATGTTGGTCGGCGTGATCATCGCCGCCCAGCTCGCATGGCCGGGGCTGAACTTCGACGTTCCCTATCTCAGCTACGGCCGACTGCGTCCGCTGCATACCAACGCTGTCATCTTCGCGTTCGGCGGCTGCGCGCTCTTCTCGACGTCGCTCTACGTCGTCCAGCGCACGAGCCGCGCGACGCTCTTCGCGCCGGGGCTCGCGCGCTTCGTCTTCTGGGGCTGGCAGCTCGTCATCGTCTCCGCAGCGATCACGCTGCCCCTCGGCATCACGACCTCGAAGGAGTACGCCGAGCTCGAATGGCCGATCGATCTGTTGATCGCTGTCGTCTGGGTCGCCTACGCCGTCGTCTTCTTCGGCACGATCGTGAAGCGCAAGACCCATCACATCTACGTCGCGAACTGGTTCTACGGCGCCTTCATCGCGACCGTCGCCGTCCTCCACATCGTGAACAGCGCTGCGATCCCCGTCGGCGGCTTCAAATCCTACTCGATCTACGCGGGGACGATCGACGCGATGGTGCAGTGGTGGTATGCGCACAACGCGGTCGGCTTCTTTCTGACCGCAGGCTTCCTCGGCATGATGTACTACT
>CAZFKD010000476.1:0-3580 GCA_964519695.1 uncultured Spirochaetaceae bacterium | reverse complement strand
GAGATGTTCATCTCGGGCGGCGAGAACGTCTATCCCGCCGAGATCGAGGCGGCGCTGACCGCGCATCCCGACGTCGAGGAGGCGGCGGTGGTCGCGGTCCCCGATGCGGCGTGGGGCGAGGTCGGCCGCGCCCACGTCGTCGCGAAGCCCGGCCGGGCGATCGATCGCGACGCGCTGCTCGCCTGGCTCGCGACGCGCCTCGCGCGCTTCAAGCAGCCGCGCGAGATCGTGATCGAGACCGCCCTGCCGCGCACTGCGAGCGGGAAGGTCCAGAAGCATCGCCTCGTCGCCGCCCCGGAGCCGGCCGGACGATGACGACGACGCGGCCGCAGCGCCGCCCTGCCCGGCCTGCCCGCGCCGCCTTCGCGATCGGTGTCGGCCTCGCGGCACTCACCGGCGTTTTCGCCTCGGCCTGCGGCGGAGATGCGCGCGACGCGCCGGGAGCCGATCCGAAGATCGACGCCGAAACGACGGCCCCGTCGGCGCTCTCCGCTCCCGCGCCGACACCGTCGGGAGCAGCTCCTCCCCGCTCCGAGGCCTGGTTCGGCGATCTCCACGTCCATACCGGCTGGTCGCTCGACGCGTTCGACAACGGCGTGCGCACGGGACCGGACGACGCCTATCGCTTCGCCCGCGGCGAGGCGATCGCGCATGCCGCGGGGGGCACGATCGCGCTCGCGGGCCCGCCGCTCGATTTTCTCGCCGTGACCGAACACGCCGAATATCTCGGCGTCGCGACGGCGGGACTTCGCGCGACGCATCCACTCCACCGCCAGCCCCTGATCGCCCACTGGCTCGGTGGCGATCGCGAGCAGGCGCGCCGCGCCGAACGCACGATCCGGCGCAGCCTGGGAGCGCGCCAGCCCTTTCCCGCCATGGTCGCCGAGGACGTCTACGACGCCGCCTGGCGGGAGATCGTCGAGATCGCGAATGCCCATGACGCGCCCGGCCGCTTCACGACCTTCGTCGGCTTCGAATACACCTCGAATCCCGGCTGGCAGAACCTGCATCGCAACATCGTCTTTCGCGGCGCGAAGGTGCCGGACCGCCCCTTCTCCGCCTTCGACTCGAGCAATCCCGAGGACCTCTGGACCTGGATGGATCGCGTACGCGCCGAGGGCGATGATCTGATCGCGATCCCGCATAACGCGAACGGCAGCAATGGTCTGATGTTCGCGCCCGCCCGCTTCGATGGCGGCGAGATCGACGCGGCCTGGGCCGAGCAGCGCCTGCGCAACGAGCCGATCGCGGAGATCTACCAGATCAAGGGCCAGTCGGAGACGACGCCGCGCCTCTCGCCCGACGACGCGTGGGCGGACTTCGAGGTCGTTCGATGGCTGACCCTCGATCCGAGTCGCACGAGCGCCGAGTCGGGCAGCTACGTCCGCGAAGCCCTCGCGACCGGCCTCGCCCTGCGCGAGCAGCACGGCTTCGATCCTTTCGCCCTCGGCTTCGTCGGTTCGACCGATGGCCACAACGCCGCGAGCCCCGTCGTCGAATCGGATTATTTCGGCAAGCTCGGCCGCGTCGACGGCACGCCCGAGCGACGCCTCGAACGCCCGCGCCCGTCCGGCGCCGGAGCCTCGCTCCCGCTCAACACCTCGACGTTCTGGGGCGCCGCCGGCCTGGCCGGGATCTGGGCCCCGGAGAATTCCCGCGCCGCGCTCTTCGATGCGCTCCGCCGGCGCGAGACCTTCGCCACCTCGGGGCCCCGCATCCGGATCCGGCTCTTTGCCGGCTACGGGCTCGAGCCCGCGGATGCCACGCGCGATCTCGATCGCCTCGATGCGTCGCGCGCCCTCCCGATGGGCGCCACGCTCGAGGCCCGCCCCGTCGAGGGCCCTCCGCTGCTGATCGTCGCGGCCCAACAGGATCCGCTCGAAGCCCCGCTCGAGCGGCTGCAGATCATCAAGCTGGCCCGCCGCGCCGGCCGCGCGACGGAGCAGATCTTCGACGTCGCCTGCTGGGGCGGGGGCAAGCCCGATCCGGCGACCCATCGCTGCCCCGGATCCGCGCCCACGCCCGATCCGGCGGATTGCGTGGTCGCGGCCGAGAGCGGCGCGTCCGAGCTGGTCGCGTCCTTTCGCGATCCGGATCATCGGGCGGGCGAGCACACGCTCTATTATGCGCGGGTGCTGCAGGTTCCGAGCTGTCGCTGGAGTCGCTTCGATGCGATGCGAACGGGGCGACCGGATCCTGTCGGGGTGCCGGTCCTGATCCAGGAGCGCGCCGTGACGTCGCCCATCTGGCTCGTTCCCGTCGGCGAGAGAACGGGAGCGAGCCGTGAGAGGGATGATTCTCCTTCGCAGCAAGCGGCAACGAGGGATCGCTGACGGTCGACCCTTCGATCGAGCTTCTCGACCTACTTTCGATCCATCCGGGACGCATCGCGAAGCCGGACGAACGAAAGACGACGACTCGCGTCACGAGTCGCTTCGAACCGCGGCGTCCGCTCCATTCGGCGACGTGCTCCGCGAGATCCAGCGCCCGAGGTTTCCAACGATCCGCGCGGCCCGAAGCTCGCCGCACGGTCGTCCGAGCTGGAGCGGCAACCCATCGCGGGGCCCGAGGGTTACCCGCACCGCGGGCTCGATCCGCAGACCATCCCGCAGACGCAGGTCGAAGCGGCGAACGATCGCGACGACCGCCTGCTCGAGCACCTCGCTCGCGAACCCGGCGCCGATGCAGAGCCTCGGTGCCGCACTGAACGGGAAATAGTCGTAGGGCCCGGGGCGGGCGTCACGCCAGCGATCGGGATCGAAGCGCTCCGGCTCCGGAAAGCTCTCCGCGAGCCGGTGGGCATGAAAATGACTGACGAGGACCCGATCGCCGCGGCGCAGACCCACCCCTTCGAGCGTCGTATCCCGGCGCACGATGCGGATGGTATGCGGTACCGGCGGCAGCAGACGCAGCGACTCGCGCACGACACGCGACGCCCGCTCGCTGCACGTGCCCGGCGGCGCCGCGGCCGATTCGGCCCGGAGCTCGAGGAGCTCGTTCGGCGACTGGGCGAGCAGCAGCAGCGTGAAGAGCAGCGCCTGCGCCGTCGTCTCGTAGCTCGCTCCGAACAGGAGCGTCACCTGCCCGACCAGCGCGTCCTCGTCGAGCCCTGCCCGCCCGCGGCTCTGCGCCTCGATCAGGGTCGAGAGGAGATCGTCGCCGCCGCCCTCTCTCCGGCGCGCCGCGATCAGTCGACGGGTCTCCTGCTCGAGACGGCGCGCATGGCGTTCGAGTGCGGCATAGGGCGTGAAGGGGAAACGACCGAACGCGCTCGAGGCGAGCACGTCGAGCCGATAGCTCCGGCGCATGTACTCGCCGAGCAGGTCGGCGAGGCGAGCGGCCTGCGCGCGATCGACGATGCCGAAGAGCAGCTCGCTCGCGACCCGCAGCGAGAGCTGCTTCGACGCATGCGCGAGATCGATCGTCGTCCCCGCCCGCCAACCCTCGAGCTCGTCCGCGAGGATCGTGGCGATGCGCGGCGCCATCGCGTCGACGGCACGGCGCTGGAGCTTCGCGACCAACAAGGCGCGCAGATCTCGGTGGGCTTCCCCACGTGTGCGCGTCAGCCCGTTCCGGATGC
>CAZFKD010000475.1:0-3595 GCA_964519695.1 uncultured Spirochaetaceae bacterium | reverse complement strand
GCGACGGATGCGGTCCGTGATGTAGGCGCGGCGGTCGGCCAGCTCGGGATAGGCCTCGCTCATCTGGTCGATCACGCGGTCGGCGACGGCATGGATGAAGGGCTGATCGCGACCGAGCAGCTTTCCATGGCGCGAGGCGCGGCGCAGGATCCGGCGCAGGACGTAGCCGCGGCCCGCGTTCGAGGGCAATACGCCGTCCCCGATCAGGAAGGCGAGCGCCCGGGCGTGGTCCGCCACGACGCGCAGCGAGACGTCGGTCTCCGGATGCGAGCCGGGCACGACGTTCGCGAGCTCGGCAGCACGCTCGATCAGCGGCGTGAAGCAGTCGGATTCCCAGCTCGAGCGGACGCCCTGGAGCACGGCGGACCAGCGCTCGAGGCCGCCGCCCGTATCGATCGAGGGCTTCGGCAAGGGCGTCATCGTCCCCGACGCGTCCTTGTTGAACTGCATGAAGACGAGGTTCCAGATCTCCATGAAACGGCCGGAATCGCTCGACGGGTCGTCGTCCGCGCGGCCCGGGAGCTGGCCCCAGTCGTAGTGGATCTCGGAGCACGGACCGCAGGGCCCCGTATCGCCCATCGACCAGAAATTCTCGGCCTCGTCGAGGCGGTAGATCTTCGATGCCGGGATGCCGATCTTGTCGCGCCAGATGGCGTAGGCCTCGTCGTCGTCGCGGAAGACCGAGACGACGAGATCGTCCGGCTTGAAGCCGACGCCCTCGGTCAGCAGCGTCCAGGCGTATTCGATCGCCGCTTCCTTGAAGTAGTCGCCGAAGGAGAAGTTGCCGAGCATCTCGAAAAACGTGTGGTGGCGGGGCGTTCGGCCGACGTTCTCGAGATCGTTGTGCTTGCCGGAGACCCGCATGCATTTCTGCGAGGTCGTGGCCCGCACGAAGTCCCGCGTCTCCTCGCCGAGGAAGAGCCGCTTGAAGGGCACCATGCCCGCGTTGACGAACATCAGCGTCGGGTCGGAATCCGGGACGAGCGAGGCGCTCGCGATGCGCCGGTGGCCCCGCTCCTCGAAGAAGCGGAGAAAAGTCTCGCGAATCTCCCTGGACGGGAGCGACATGGGATACCTCGGGTTCGTTGAGCGTCGGAATATAGCGGCGACCGCCCCGGGATCGCGGTCCAAGCGGTGCGGGCCCCGCCCCGTCTCGGACGCGACGGAATCGGGCGGCCCGATGGCCGTGCGTCGGTGAGCACCGCTCGGACCTCGTCGCAGGCGGAGTCGAGAACGCTCGCGGGCCATGCCAGGCAAACTCGGGCCAGCAGGCGCTCGGCGCGTAGCATCCGAAGTCCGCGTGCCCGGCCCGTGCCGTCCGGCGCGCGAAGATGCCGGTCGGCGTCGCGCGCCTCGGCCGCCTAGAACCGGTCGATGTTGAAGTCGTCCCCGTCCATCATGCCGCCGTCGTCATCGACGTCGGGCTTCGCCTCGGCGGGGGCCGCGCTGTCGCCCGTGAACTCGTTCCACTCCGAGTCGGAGGTGGAGGCAATGCCGCGGAAGCGCAGCGCGAAGTCGTCGGGGTTCGAGACGTGCTTGAGGGCTTCCTCGTAGGAGATGAGGCCGGCCTTCACGTGACTCATGAGGGATTGGTCGAAGGTCTGCATGCCGTAGGTCGTATGGCCCTTGGCGATCACGTCCGGGAGCTCCTTCGTCCGGTCCTTGTCGCCGATCAACTCGCGGGTCAGCGCCGTCGAGATGAGCACCTCGAGCGCCGGGACACGCCCCTTGCCGTCGGCGCGCGGGACGAGCCGCTGGCTGATGACCGCCTTCAGGATCGTCGAGAGCTGCAGGCGCACCTGCTTCTGCTGATAGGGCGGGAAGACCGAGATGATGCGGTTGATCGTCTCGGTCGCGTCGAGAGTATGCAGCGTGCTCATGACGAGATGACCCGTCTCCGCCGCCGTGAGCGCCGTCTCGATCGTCTCGAAATCACGCATTTCACCCACCAGGATCACGTCCGGATCCTGACGCAGCGCCGCGCGCAGGGCGGAGGAGAACGTATGCGTATCGACCCCGATCTCGCGCTGATTCACGATCGAGCGGCGATCGCGGACCAGGAACTCGATCGGATCCTCGATCGTCATGATGTGGCAGGTCCGCTCGCAGTTGATGTGCTCGATCATCGCCGCGAGGGTCGTCGACTTGCCCGAGCCGGTCGTGCCGGTCACGAGGACGAGGCCGCGGTGCTCCGAGGCGATCTTCTCGATCACCTTCGGCAGGAAGAGCTGTTCGATCGTCTTGACGCCGAAGGGAATGACACGGAACACGATGCCGACCGTGCCGCGCTGCTGGAAGACGTTGACACGGAAGCGCCCGAGGCCCGGGAGGCCGTAGGCCAGATCGCACTCGCGCTTCTCGTCGAAGCGGGCCTTCTGGATCGGGTTCATGATCGAGAAGGCGATCTTCTGGAGCTCGTCGGGCAGGACCCGCTCGCCGTTCTTGAGCGGCACGAGCGCGCCATCCACGCGAAACATCGGCGGCAGCCCCGACTTCAGGTGGATATCGGACGCCCCGCCCTTGATGGCGACCTTCAGGATCTCGTTCAGTTCCATTCCGCGCCTCGAAACGCCCCGAACATGCAGGGGATTCCAGATCCGATCCGCGACCTTCGACGGTCTCCTTTCGACCACGGGAAACACTCTCTTGAGGCACAGCTCGGCCGCTGACCGATGCAGCGGCCGCCGGGGCGCCCCCTCGAGCTGCCCCGCGGCCAGCGGCGCGAAGCCCGGCCCATCGGCGCGCGGAAGGCAGGTCGAGCCGGACCCCTCGGCCCCGAAACGAGAAACGCGGGCCCGAAGGCCCGCGTTCTACCTGTCATGACCGTCCGCGCTGCTCCGCACGGGGCCCGTCCATCCGAATCCGCGGGCTGGCTGGGGCCTGGCCTGGGCCTCGCAGAGGCGAGGAGAGCCGAAGGCGGGTCAAGAGACTCCTGCGAAGAGATCCGAATGCCCTTACGCCTTGAGACGACTTGAGACGCCTTGAGACGACTCGCTCCGCCTGCCGACGCGCGAGCTACTCGTCCCCGAACGACTCCGAGCTCGCTTCTACGGCCGGGGAAGCCGCCGCCGACCCCCGAGTCGGAGCAACCGGCCGCGCATGCGACCCCGCCTCACCGACCGGCGTCGGCAACTTCAGCCCCTTGGCGAGGAAGACCTGCTCGGCGAGGCGCGCCGTGATGTCCGGATTCTCCTTGAGGAAGGTCCTCGCCTTCTCGCGCCCCTGACCAATGCGCTCGCCCCCGTAGGAGAACCAGGATCCGCTCTTCTCGACGATGCCCGCGTCGACACCGAGATCGATCAGATCGCCCTCGCGCGAGATCCCCTCGTTGTAGATGATGTCGAACTCGGCCTGCCGGAAGGGCGGCGCCACCTTGTTCTTCACGATCTTGACCCGCGTTCGGTTGCCCGTGACCTCCTCGCCTTCCTTGATGGCGGCGATTCGGCGCACGTCGATGCGAATCGACGAATAAAATTTCAGCGCGTTGCCGCC
Organism: uncultured Spirochaetaceae bacterium; assembly: GCA_964519695.1. Classification (GTDB taxonomy): domain Bacteria; phylum Myxococcota_A; class UBA9160; order UBA9160; family UBA4427; genus UBA4427. The sequence goes on along the minus strand of CAZFKD010000475.1, from coordinate 103 downwards.
GGTCGTCGTCTCGGGACTTCCGAACATCACGCCGATCTTCATGCGGATCTGATTGATGAAGATGATCGTCGCCCCGGACTTCGAGACCGTGCCCGTCAGCTTC
>CAZFKD010000474.1:0-3627 GCA_964519695.1 uncultured Spirochaetaceae bacterium | reverse complement strand
CGCGCTCGATCCCGGTCGGCTGCCGGATCATCGCGGCGACCAATCGCGTGCTGCAGGACGAGGTCCGCTCGGGGCATTTTCGCGAGGACCTCTACTACCGCCTCAACGTCTTCCCGATCCGGATCCCGCCGCTGCGCGAGCGCCGCAAGGACGTCCTCCCGCTCGCCCGCCATTTTCTCGCGCTGCACGGGCCGCGCGAGGGCAAGCGGGACTGCCATCTCTCGCTCGCGACCGCCCAGCTGCTCGAGTGTTATGCCTGGCCCGGCAACGTCCGCGAGCTCGAGAACGAGATGCTGCGCGTCCTGATGCTGACGCCGTCGGGCTCGCTCGTGACGCCGAAGGTCCTCTCGCGCAAGCTCGTCGAGATCCTCGAGCCGATCGCCCAGGGCGGCGGGTCCGAGGAGACGCTCCGCCAGGCCGTCGAACGGGTCGAGGCCTGGCTGATCCGCCGCGCCCTCGCGAACAACGGCGGCCAGAAGACGTCGACGGCGCGGCGCCTCGGGATCACGCGCGAGGGGCTCTACAAGAAGATGCGACGGCTGGGAATCGGATGAGCCGGCCGCGCGGGCTGGCGGAGGCCGTCGATCTCAGACAGACTGTGCGCATGAAACGTACGAATCTTGTGCTTGACGAGAACTTGCTGACCGAAGCGACGCGACTCTCGGGCGAAAAGACGTACTCGGCCGCCGTCATGCGGGCGCTCGGGGATTTCGTTCGGCGCGCCAAGGCGCGGCGGATCCTGGAGCTTCGCGGGTCCGGCCTCTGGGAAGGCGACCTCGCCGCCATGCGCCGCGGCCACTAAACAGAGGAAGTAGCGGGCTCGTGATTCTCGTCGACACTTCGGTTTGGATCGCGACTTTTCGAACCCGACACCCGCTCGATCTCGAGTCCGTCGTCGACTTCGACGAGATCGTCACCTGCCTCCCCGTCGTTCAGGAGGTGCTTCAGGGCTTTCGGGACGAAGGCGCGTTCCGGCGCGCGCGCGAAGCCATGCTCGCTCTCCCCAGGGTGGAGTCCCCGCTCGCGGCGGATCTCTTCACGGACGCGGTCGATCTCGGCCGCGTCGCCCGGCGAAGCGGCTTGACCGTGCGCTCTTCGGCGGACTGTCTCATCGCGGCCTGCGCGATTCGTAACGACCTGGAAGTCGTTCATCTCGATCGCGACTTTCGTGCGCTCTCGACGGTCTCGCCCCTTCGACAGCGAGGCCTTTGATCCGCCCCGCTCTCACCCGCCGCGGAGCCGATGGGGGTCGACATCGAGCGTGCGCGAATGCGTCCGATCGGGCCGGCCGGCATCAATATCGAGCCGACGCGTACTCGCACTGCGATCGGCTCTCTGCGGAGGAGTCGTGCGCAAAAATCATTCGCTGATCGCGACCGCATCTGCGCTCCTCGTTGCAGGCTGCCTGCATCTCGCGTTCTGCGAGTGGCGCACGCTCGCCTACGCCATTGACCAGCCCGAGCCCGGCAATCGCATGCTGAGATTCTGGCGGACCTACGATGCGACGGGGAACGCCGAGGCCTGGGATCGCAGCGACGCCGAGCTGGACCGCTACAACGAGGCGTTCGTCGCCTGCTACGGCCCGCCGACCCCCCGGATCGAGGCCTGCGTCCGCGCGCATCCCGGCCACGCCGATACACCGACTGCGGTCGCGGTCGCGATCTCGGAATGCGAATCCGAGCACGGCGATCGGGACTTCCAGCCGTCGGCGCTGCGAGGCTGCCTGGCCTCCGCCGGCCACGACCGGGTCCACGTGCCGAATTGGACCTCCCAGCGGATCGGCCTACGCTTCGACGGACCGTTCTACCGCGAGACGGCCCTGTATGCCGAGGCCCGCACGGCGAGGGCGCCGCTCGATCAGGCGCTCGGCTGGCTGCTCGGGATCTTCGCACCGGCGGGACTGGTCGGGATAGGCGGTCTGCGCATTCGATCCGACTGCCTGCGGTCTCGACGCGGCCGGTCTTTTCCGCAGCCGAATCCGGAGCTGGATCCGGAGTGAGCCGGGCTTTCTGCTTCGTTCCTGATTCTCGCGGATCGCCAGGCAAAGCGGAAGGAAGAACGCAGATGCGCAGCAAGCTCACGACCCTCGGACTCGTGGGGCTGCTGGTCGCTTCCGTCGCCTGGTGCCAATCGCTCGTCGATCCCGATTTGACGCGATCGACCTGGGCGACGGGACTCGTGCGGCCGACCCAGATCGACTTTCTCGGACCCGAGGACCTGCTCGTCGTCGAGTACCCCGCGCCGGCCGCGTTCGGCGGGTGATCGCCGGCGTCGTGCAGCCGACCACCGCCTTCAGCCTCGATCCCGCCGACGGATCGGGTCTGCTCGGAATCGCGATCCATCGGGGCAATCCCATCGAGGTCTTCCTCTATGTCGAAGACGCGAGCGAGCTCGTCGGCAATCGGATCAATCGGTACAGCTGGAACGCGGCGCTCGGCCTTCTGGAGAACGAGACGCTGATCCACCAATTTCCGCCCGGGCTGCCCGGAACGGCCCACGACGGCGGCGTCCTGGTGCTCGGCCCCGACGACGAGCCGTACGGCGGCGCGCCGTTCCTCTAGGTCGCCGCCGGCGATCGCGAGGGAAGCGGGCAGCTGCAGAACCAGCCGACCGGAGCGCCGCCCGACGATGCCGGCGTCGTGCTGCGCCTGCAGCGCGACGGCAGCCCTGCCCCGGGAAACCCCTTCTCGCCGTACTGCAGCGAGTCGACCGCGCAGACCTGCTCGGTCGACGGCGATTGCCCCGGCTCCGAGACCTGCACGACCCGCGTCTCGAAGTACTTCGCCTACGGCGTGCGCAACGGCTTCGGGCTCGCTTTCGATCCCGTCACGAATCAGCTCTGGGACACCGAGAACGGCGATCTCGAATGGGACGAGGTCAACCGCGTCGACGCCGGATTCAACAGCGGTTGGCAGCCGCTCCAGGGCCCCGGAGATCCCGGCAGCGTCACGCTCTTCGAGATGCCGGGCGGCGCCTCGTTCTACCGCAATCCCGATTTCGCCTGGCGGGTCGCGACGGGACCGACGGGCCTCGCCTTTCCCCATGGCAGCACGCTCGGACCGGCCTGGGACGGCCAGCTCTTGTTCGGCGACTTCAATCAGCCGGGCCGGATCTACGCGCTGCCCCTGAGCGGTGCGCGAACCGGGCTCGACTTCGACGCGTTTCCCGCGCTGGCCGACGCGGCGGCGGACGGCTCGGCGGAGCTCGATCTGCTGCTATTCGGCACGGGCTTCACGGGCTCCGTGCTCGACCTGAAGATCGGTCCCGATGGCGCCCTCTACGTCGTCACCTTCTTCGACGGCGTCATCCACCGCATCGTGGGCCCGAGGTCGCCGGTCGCCGTGCCGGCGATCTCGCCGCGCAGCCTCGTGCTGCTGCTCGCCGCCCTGTGCGCGACGAGCTGGCTCTCGCTCCGCGCAGCGCGGGCGCGCGATCGCTTCAATCGACCCGATCGGGCAGCGTCCGCCGCAGGGTAGCCGGGTCAGGCGCCCGCTCGAGGGCGTCGAGGACGCGCCGGCTCGGGCGTTTGTAGACGATCGGCAAGAGGACCTCGCCGCGCTCCGCATCCGGCAGATGGGCCAGGCTGAAGGGCGGCTCGAATCGGCACTCGCTGGCGATCCCCGGCCG
>CAZFKD010000473.1:1039-3630 GCA_964519695.1 uncultured Spirochaetaceae bacterium | reverse complement strand
CAGACCGGCGCCGAAGTCGTCGAAGTCGGCCGCGCCGGCGGCCAGCAACATGCCGAGCTCGCTCCAGGTCGTCCCGCTGCGCCGGAAGTGGTGCACGCTGCCGCTGGCCTCGACTCGGCTACCGAGCAACAAATCGTCGCCCGCGAGAGCGATCGAGCGCGCCACGTTCGTCACCGTCGCTCCACCGCTGGCGACGAGCATCCCCTCTTGGTGCCAAGTCGCTCCCTGCTTGACGAAGACGAACGCGGCGCCTTCGTCGTACGAACCGCCGCCATCGTAGCCGGGTGCTCCGACCACGATCGTGTCGCCGTCGAGCGCGACGGGCGAACCGAACTCGTCCGAGAGGCTCGGGCTCGGAAACGGCAGCGTCGCAGTCAGCATCGCCGTTTCGCTCCACGCACCGGCGCTGCGCTCGAAGACGAACGCTGCGCCCTCGCCGCCCATGATTTCAGCCTGCGTTCCAACGACGCAGCGATCGCCCTCGAGCGCCAACGTCTCGGCAAACTCGCGCAGCGAGATCGCGGTGTCACTAGCGGCGAGTCGCGCCTGGAACGACCAATCCGCGCCGCTACCGACGAAGACGTACGCGGCACCGCTTCCCGGGCTCAACGTCGCGCGCGGCGCACCGATGACGATCGTGTCTCCCGCGAAGGCGACCGACGTGCCGAACATTGCTCCCGCTGCGGCGTCCGGAGCGGTGAGCTTCCGCGCGAAGGACCACGTCGCACCCGTTGCTATGAAGACGTACGCGGATCCCGACGACATTCCGGCGTCGTCGTCCGAGGGCGCTCCCACGACGACCGTCGCACCATCGATCGCGACCGACGTCCCGAATCGATCGGCCGACTCGCCGTCGAGCGGCGTGAGCTTGGCCACTTCGACCCAGCGCAGTCCGTTGCGCTCGAACACATACGCAGCTCCCGGGTCGCTCGGTGCGAAGCTCGATGGCGCTCCCACGACGGCAAGATCCCCCGACACGTCGAGCGCGCTGCCAAAGCGCGAGTCGTCGAAAGGATCGCTCGCCGCAAACTGATCGACTTCACACTGCGCGCCGCTCGGCGCAGCCAACAGCGGCAGGCACACAACGAACGAAGCCAAGTGAAACCTCTTCATCCCCCTACCGTACACGGCGCCATACCGTGTCGCACTCTCGTCGTCACTTCGCGCGACGAGCGGTACCGGAGCAATCTTCCGCCCATCGGGTCGCCGCCCTCGGCGACCCGGCCCCCACGGTCTCGAGAATGGCACGTTGGGCGATGGAAGACACACGAGCCGCGTACTCCTCGGACTCCTCGAGGAGTCGATCGTGCGCCCGACGCCAAAGCCGTGCCCGGCTGAGCGGAACGTCCGCCGCATCGACGACGCCATCCCAAGTGACGGCGCACAGATCGCGCAGCAGGGCCACTCGCGCCACATCATGGCACCGAAGGAGATTGGAGCGCAATTCCAAGTACCAGGGCCCGTTTTTCTCCACGTCGCTCTGCAGGACGCTCGCGAGGACAACGGGGCCGCAAACGGGCAGGCCGATCCGATCGCCGTCGGCCAAGCGGGCCTTTCTCTTCAGCCATGCGCGAATGCGAGTTGGTTTGGCCGCGAGCAGGTCGTCGAGCGGATCGATCTCGGAGTTCGACCGCAGTCGCTCTTCGACCAGCCGGTCGAGCGAATCGTCGTCGGCGGGGACGCCGCCGCCGAAAACTCTTCGGTAGGCCTGCGCACGGCGGGGCTCTCGATCCGACAGCACCGCGAGTTGACGCGCGACCCAGCTGCGCTCGAGCCAGGGTCGCCCTGTACCGGACATGTGGTTCCGCGCCGAGCAAAATTCGTGTGCCTCGGGCCGAACGACCAGCCGCGCGCGCACGGGATTCCGGTCGATGTAGCGGACGACGGCCCGGCGGTACTCCTCCGTCCGCACACGCTTCGAGAGGAAACGCGCTCGCACCAGAGGTCCGTCCCGTCGCTTGAGGCGATTGAAGCGGCGTGAGTACGTGTTCTCCACCACCCGCATCGCCTCCGACAGCTCGCCCTCGGGACTCTCCACCAAGAGATGGAAGTGCGTCGTCATGAGGCAAAAGGCATGCACCCGCAATCGCCCTCGCCGAACCTCACGGGCGAGGAACAGGAGAAATGCTCGCTGATCTGCTCGGCTCTCGAAGTAGGGCCGCTTCGACAGCGCCCGATTCAGCACGTGATGCCAACTACCCGGTTCGTCGAAGCGAGGCCGTCGCGCCATGCCTGACTGACGAGCGCGAACGCCGGGGGTTGCCGTTGCTGCGCTACTTTTCGGAGTGCGAAGTGATGGCGCGAGTGAGGCACGGCATCCCGGTCACGGTAGTCACAGCGAGGCCTTCGCGCCAAACTTGACGAATGAGCGAATACCGACAAGCCGTTGCTCCGGTACTTCTCATGGTTCAAAGTGACGACGGGAGTGCGGCACGGAATCAGATGACTCAGTCCCTTTCCATCGGGCCGGTTCGAGGCTTCGTTGCGTTGGCGTTGCTCGGCGCGAGCGCGTTGCCGGCGGCGCTTCGCGGCGAGGCGGGAACCTGGCAGATCGCGCTGGCGCTGACGAGCGTGTTCTTCGTGCTGGGGTT
>CAZFKD010000473.1:0-1029 GCA_964519695.1 uncultured Spirochaetaceae bacterium | reverse complement strand
TCCTCGAAGGGCGCCAGTTCTCCAGCGCACCCCTACCGATCGGGCCGCGCCACTTCTTGGGAGCGCTGGTGTTCGCGGCCGCGACGGCGATGCTCGTGGGCGTACTTGCAGGACATGGAGCGTTGCACGTGCCGTGGTCGCTGCGCTTCGAGCGGTGGTTCGGTGATCGATCGTACTTGGGTGGGGTCCTTCGACTCGTTGGCGCCGGTGCGACGTACGTCGGTGTGCACGGCGTCATCGGCATGAGTGCGTGGCCGCTCCTGCGAAAATACTACGAGGATCCGGCGCTCGGGCTCGCACTTCGCATCCCATCCCCGCGGGTCATGCTCCCTTTCCAGATCGCCCGCGGTATCGTCGCTGTCTTCGCGCTCTGGCCGTGGATGGTGCTCGTGCCGCTCGACGGGCCGGTCGATTGGCTCGCGCTGGCTTTGACGATGACGATCACGACCGGGCTCGTGCCGTTGCTCTCGATGACGAGCTGGCCGACGCTGCTGAGACTCTGGCACGCGATCGAGATCGCGATCATCGCGACCGTCTGGTCGTTCTTGATCTGGCGCATCACCCTCGCGTAGCTGCTCGCTGGACAGCACGGTGCGAGCCGGAGCAGGTCACGGTTGCTCCGGTACTTCTCGTCGTGCGAAGTGACGACGTGAGTGCGGCACCGTATTGCGCAGTTGGCGGGTGGCTTCGGTTAAGGCGGTGAGTTTTTGCTCGGCGAGGTGAGCGGTCGTGATGGGGTTGTCGGCGAAGGTGGCGAAGCCGCAGTCGGGGTTGAGGAGGATGCGGTCGGCGCCGAAGAGGTCGATCGCTGCGCGCGCTCGGGTGAGGATCTCCTCGACGGATTCCACGCGCGGGGACTTCTGGTCGATCACGCCGACGCCGATGCGGAGCGAGTCCGGAAGTCGGCGCAGGAGGGCGGCATCGCCAGCGCGGGGCGTGCAGAGTTCAAGCACGAGCGTGCCCACGGGAACGCGCGTGAACAGGGGCAGGAGCGGCTCGTAGTCGCCCGCGAGCGCGACACTCACGTCC
>CAZFKD010000472.1:1797-3638 GCA_964519695.1 uncultured Spirochaetaceae bacterium | reverse complement strand
TCTCCTCCCAGAACGCGCGCACCGCCTGCCAGCTCTCCGGCGCGACGCACCAGACCACGTGGTGCACCCCTCTTCCATCCGCGAACGCCATCGCTCCTCTCCTCCCCGATCCGTTCGGTCCGCGATGCCCGCCGGCCGGATGCCCCGCGTTAGTCAACCTTCACGCCCTCCAGCGCCGTTCCCGAGAAGAAGCGCGGATTCGCGCGCGAGAAGAGACTTGCCGGGTTGCGCCAGACGAGCTCCGAGAACTGGGCCTCGTCGAGCAGGCCGTTCTCGACGAGGGAGAAGGCGGCGGGCAGGATGCCGTCGAGATCGCCGGCATCCCAATGGCCGAGATCCGAGGACAGGATCGGGCGCAGGCGCGCGCCCAACGGATTCGACTTCGACCAGGCGAAGGCGATCGTCTTGTCGTCGGCCTCGCAGCCGAAGTAGAAGCGATCGGCGAAGAGCGCGACCAGATCCGATTCGTCATTCGCCGCGAGATGGCGCCAATCGTCGAGATCCGCCGGCAGGGCGCCGATCGCGGGCAGCGTTTCGAGGCCGGCCCGCAGGTCGCCTTCGCCGGCGCGGCCGAGCAGCGCCCGGCCATGGGTGCGCATCAGGCCCTCGAGCTCCGCCCAATCGATTCGCGCGGGATCGAGGGCGCCGAGCGCGGCTGGATTGCGCTTCTCCCAATGTTCGACGAGGTCGTGGAGCAGGATCGCGGCCCAGCCGACGCCGCATTCGAGCACGGCGAAGTCGATGCCCGGCAGGCGACGCGTCGCCCCGCCCATGTAGAGCGCCTTGACGAGCACGTGCATGCGCTGGGCGAAGGCGCCGACGTGGTTGAAGGAGTAGTTCGAGATCGAGGTGAACGAGAGCGGAACGTGCCCGAGCCCGGCATGGAAGGTCACGGCGAAGCCGAGCTCCCGGGCGCGGCGCCAGACGGGATCGTAGTCGTAGAGGCTGTCGAGGCCGAAGCTGTCGAACCAGCTGCGCTGGCCGGGCATCAGGAACGGGCTCGCCGAATCATCGGGCTCCGGGATCGGCCGCATCACGCCTTCGGGAAACGCGACGACCTTGAAGCCCCGAGCCGCGCAATCGTCGAGCGCCGCGAGGGCCTCGGCCGGCGTATGCATCGGCACGATGCCCGCGACCGTGAGCCGATCGGCGTAGGCGCGATGGGTCTCGGCATAGTAGGCGTTGAAGCCGCGGCAGACGCCCTGGCGGAGCTCTTCGTCGTCGATGCCCGCGATCCCGAAGCCCTTGGTCGGATAGAGGATCGCGTAGTCGATGCCGAGCTCGGGCAGGCGTTCGTGGAGCATCTCCGGCAGCGCGGCGGTCGCGAGATCCCGGGTATTCGCCGCCGGCGTGGCCCACCATGCGCTCTGCGGCGCCCGCGTCGCGCGCCGCCGCTCGACGTCGGCCTCCATGATCCGCGCCAGCGGCGAGCGCTGCGCATGCCAGCGCTCGAAGAGCCGCGGGCCGAGCGCCTCGCGCAGGAAGGGCAGGACCGCGGGCATGTACTCGAGCACGTGCCCGTCCGCATCGATCACGGGATGGGCGAGCCGGTTCCGGATCTCACGGGCGTTCACTGCACATCCTCCCGCACCGGACACTACCGCGGGCGGCTCGACACGGCGCCGACCCGATCGCGCACCGTCCGGCAGGTAAGCGCGGCGCGCGCTACAACGAGGTCTCTCGATCCCTTCCAACCGTTCGATCGAAGGCGGTCGCTGCGATGCATGTGCGGCGCCGAGGAGGATGCTCGATGCGTGCCTGGCAGGTGATGCGACAGGGTCGGCCGTCGGAGGCCCTCGAGCTCGTCGACGAGTGCGATCGGCGGCGCCCGGGCACGGGCG
>CAZFKD010000472.1:0-1787 GCA_964519695.1 uncultured Spirochaetaceae bacterium | reverse complement strand
GGAAGACCGTCGGAAGCGCTCGAGCTCGCCCGCGTCGCGCCGCCCGAGCCCGGTCCCGGCGAGATCCTCGTGCGGACGACGGCGAGCGTGCTCAACTTCAACGAGGTCGACGGCTGTCGCGGGCGCTACCTCACGATCAACCCGCCGCTGCCCTACACGCTCGGCATGGAATGCGTCGGCGAGGTCGTCGCCGCCGGCGCCGGCGCGGAGAGCTGGATCGGCCGAAGGGTCACGGCCAGCGGACGCGGGGGCATCGGTGCCCATGCGGATCTCGTCGCGGGATCCACGGCGATGGCCTTCGAGGCGCCGCCGCAGCTGAGCGACGTCGAGGCCGCCGCCTTCTTCTATCCCTTCCATCTCGCCTGGCTCGGCCTGCACGAGCGCGGCCGCCTCGCCGCCGGCGAGACGGTGCTGATCCATGCGGCGGCGGGCGGCGTCGGCTCCGCGGCGGTCCAGCTCGCGGTCGCGGCCGGAGCGCGCGTCATCGCGACGGTCGGCGACGCCGCCAAAGCCGACCTCGTGCGCAAGCTCGGGGCCGAGATCGTCGTCGACTACCGCAAGGCGGATTTCGTCGCGCGCGCCCTCGAGGCGACGAACGGGCTCGGTGTCGACGTCTGCTTCGACGGCGTCGGCGGCGAGACGATGACGAAGACGTTCGGCTGCCTCGCGCGCGGCGGCCGCCATCTCGTCGTCGGCTTCGCGAGCGGGATCGAGGCGGAGGAGGTGCCGATGGTCTCGGGGCGCGTGCTCTGCTTCGGCAACTTCGACGTCGTCGGCGTCATCCTTTCGTACGTCGACGACGCGCTCGCGCCGCACGTGACGCCCTTCGCGCCCGTGCCGGTCCCGCGCTTCAATCCGCCCATCCGCTCGATCGGCCAGCGCGTGCAAGCCCGCCTGCTCGAGCTGCTCGGGCGCGGCGCGATCCGCCCGATCGTCGGCCAGCGCGTGCCCTTCGCCGACCTCGCGAAGGCCCTCGATGCGATGGAGGCGCGCAGCACGATGGGACGGATCGTCGTCGAACGCTGATCGGCGGGCGGAACACGAACGAAGATCGGGCGGACGATTCCAATCCGGAACCAACCGTGCCGGACTGGATCGGACCCGATCGATCGCCAATTCCATTCGCGTCCGGGCCGCGCAAGCCATACAACACCTTCGTGCACCTCGGAGCGCGAACACAGCAAGGGAGCACCTCGAAGGTGAGCGCGAAATACGAAGGCGAGGCATTCCGCGAGCGATTCGGCCCCTGGGCCGTCGTCGCCGGCGGCTCGGACGGCATTGGCGCCGCGTTCGGCGAGGTCCTCGCCCGGCGCGGGCTGAACGTCGTGCTGATCGGACGCAGCGAAGCGAAGCTCGCGCAGCAGGTCGAGCGCATCGGCCAGCTGCATGGGTTCGAGATCCGCCCGCTCGTCGCGGACCTGACCGCGCCGGACGTCGACGCCCGCGTCGGCCCGGCAACGGCCGATCTCGACGTCGGCCTCTTCGTCTACAACGCGGGCTCGGGACGCGAGATGGGCGGCTTCCTCGACCGGCCGGCCCTGAACTGGATCCGCCAGGTCCAGCTCGCCTGCAGCGGCCCCGTGCTGCTCTCCCATCATTTCGGCAGACGCCTGCGGACGCGCGGCCGCGGCGGCATCGTCCTCATGTCGTCGATGGCGAGCCTGGTCGGCAGCGCCTACATCGCGACCTACGCCGCCGCGAAGGCCTTCGACACGCGCCTCGGCGAAGGCCTCTGGAACGAGCTCGCGCCAGCGGGCATCGACGTGCTCTCCTGCCTCGCCGGCGCG
>CAZFKD010000471.1:0-3650 GCA_964519695.1 uncultured Spirochaetaceae bacterium | reverse complement strand
TCGGCGGGGAGAGGCAGGGAAAGGAACAGTGCGATGGGACGTCTGCGGGTGGTGCAGTGGTCGACGGGCGGAGTCGGTGCGATCGCGCTGCGGGCGATCGCCGAGCGGCGGGACATGGAGCTCGTCGGCGTCTGGGTCCACGGCGCCGACAAACAAGGTCGCGATGCCGGCGAGCTCGCCGGCGGTGCGAAGCTCGGCCTGCCGGCCTCCCGCGACGTCGACGCGCTGCTCGCCCTGCGCCCCGACTGCATCTGCTACACGGCGAGCGGGGAAGCGCGTCCGCGCGAATGCCTCGCCGATTTCGAGCGCATGCTGGCCGCCGGCATCAACGTCGTCACGACCTCGGTTCCGGGTCTCGTCCATCCCGCCGGCTTCGATGCGCGCCAGGTCCAGCGCCTCGAGGCGGCTGCGCGTCGGGGGGGCGCTTCGCTCTACGCCTCCGGCCTCGAGCCGGGCTTCGCCGGCGACGAGCTCGTGCTGCGCCTCGCGACCCTCTCCCATCGCATCCGCAGCGTTCGGACCCAGGAGATCTTCTCCTATACCGACTACCCCGTCCCGTTCACGATCTTCGAGGTCTTCGGCTTCGGCAAGCCGCCCGAGGCGATCTGTCTGATGGAGCGGCCGGGGGTCCAGTCGAGCGCCTGGGCGCCTTCGGTCCGGATGGTCGCCGACCATCTCGGTGCCCGGCTCGACGGGATCCGCGAGACCTACGAAAAGCGGATCACGCCGCGCCGCATCGACGCGGCGGCGGGCGTCATCGAGGCGGGCACGGTCGGCGCCGTGCGCTTCGAGACGATCGGCGTCGTGGGCGGGCGCGACGCGATCGTGATCGAGCACGTCAACCGCATGGCGGACGATCTGGCGCCCGAGTGGGCGACGGCGGCCCGCGACGGGACCTATCGCATCGCGTTCGAAGGCGAGCCGGATCTCGCGTGCGAGCTCACGCTCGGGAGCGCCGAGGACTACTCGAAGCAGGGCATGATCGCGACGGCGATGCGGGTCGTGAACGCGATCCCTTACGTCTGCGATGCGGCGCCGGGCCTCGTCGGCGCGGCGCAGCTGCCGCCGCTCGTGCCGCGGGATGCCTTTACGCTCCCGGCCCGAAAGAATTAGGCGGCGCGGTCCGTCGTTCGCCCCGGCTCGGGCAGGGCGAGCAGCAGGAGCAGGCCCGGCAGGGCGAGCACGGCGGTGCAGACCCAGAAGAGGGGCCAGCCGGCCTCCGTCGCGAGCCAGCCCGAGCTGCCGGCGAAGAGCGTGCGGCCGAGCGCCATCAGCGAGGTCAGGAGCGCGAACTGGCTGCCGCTGAAGGCGCCGCGCGAGAGCGACGAGAGATAGGCGACGAAAGCGGCCGAGGCGACGCCGCCCGTGAACTGGTCGGCGACGATCGCGACGGCGAGGACGCCCATGTCGTGGCCCGCGGCGCCGAGCCAGACGTAGAGCAGATTCGTGGCGGCCTGCAGACAGCCGCCCAGGATCAGCGCGGGACGGACGGTGGTCCGGGCGACCAGCGCGCCGCCGACGAGGATGCCGACGACGCTGGCGGCGAGACCGACGACCTTGGTGATGCTCGCGATCTCGACGCCGGTGAACCCGAGCTCGACGAAGAAGGGATTCGACATCGCCTGCGCGATCGCTTCGCCGAGCTTGTAGAGGACCGCGAAGGCGAGCACGAGCGGCCAGCGCGGGCGCGTCGCGAGGTCGACGATCGGCTCGAGGAAGGCGCGGCGCAGATTCGCGGCGAGGGCCCGGAGCGAGCCGGCTCGCCCCCTGACCATCGCGTCCGCCGCATGCGCCGAGCCGGGAGTGGCGGCCGGGATCCGCGCGGGCTCGCGCGCGGCGACGACGGCGAACATCGAGAGCCCGATCAGGAGCGCGAGGACGGCGAAGGTCTCGCGCCAGCTCGCATAGTCGGCGAGCGCGAGCGCGCCGGCGCCGGAGGCGAGCATCCCCACGCGATAGCCCGCCTGGGTCACCGCCGCGCCCGCCCCCTGCTCGCGATCGGCGAGGATCTCGACCCGATAGGCGTCGATGACGATGTCCTGGCTCGCCGAGAAGAACGCGATCGCGAGGACGACGGCGGCGGTCGCGAGGGGTGCCGATTTCGGATCGACGAAGCCGAGCGAAGCGATCGCGGCGACGAGGGCTGCCTGGAGCACGAGGATCCAGCCCCGTCTTCGCCCGAGCGTCCCGAGTCCGGGCGGCGCCGCGAGATCGAGCAGGGGCGCCCAGACGAACTTCAGCGCGTAGGGCAGACCGACGAGGGCGAACAGGCCGATCGCGGTCTTGTCGAGGCCGTCGCGGGCGAGCCAGTAGGCGAGGGTCGTGGTCGTGAGCGGGAGCGGGAGACCGCTCGAGAAGCCCATCGCGAAGATCGCGAGCTGACGCGGATCGCGGTAGACGGACCAGGCGTGCCCGAGCGCGCGCAGACCGGCCGGCTCGCGGGCGTTCGGGTTCGTCGCGGGATCCCGGGCCAATTCGCGCCCGGCCTAATGCAGGTACGAGATCGCGGCGATCCCGGCGACGAACAGGAGGAAGAGCCCGATCGTGGCGATCTCGAGGTAGTCGTCGAGCAGTCGCTTGGCCGTGGGGCCGGCGAAATGGAACACGGTCGCGACGAGGAAGAAGCGGCCGCCGCGGCCGAAGAAGCTGGCGATGGCGAGCACCGGCAACGGAACGCCGAAGATCCCCGACGCGATCGTGAAGACCTTGAAGGGGATCGGCGTGAAGGCGGCGCCCAGGATCGCGAAGAAGGCGTTGTCGAGGTAGAGCTGGCGCACGTGCTCGAAGATCTCCGGCGTCATGCCGGGAATCCAGCTCATGAAATGGTGGCCGACGAGATCCCACGCGAAGGAGCCGATCGCCCAGCCGAGCAGGCCGCCGACGACCGAGGCGGCGAGGCTGATCGCGGCGTAGAAGAAGGCGCGACCCGGATTCGCGACCGAGAGCGCGATCTGCAGCACGTCGGGCGGGATCGGAAAGAAGCTGCTCTCCGCGAAGGAGATCAGCACGAGCGCCTGGGTCCCGAAGCGCGTATCCGCCCAGTGGAGGACCCACGCATACAGGCGCCGCAGCGGGTTCGGGGGCGTCACCGCCGCGGCAGGGCGTTCGGTCGGCGTTTCGGGGGCGCGCTCGGGAGGGGCCAAGTCGGAACTCCGCTCTCGGGGGGAGGAGATGGGGAAGGTCGCAGCAGGTCGCGCGGGAGTGTGGCGCGTTGCGCGCTGCTTGTCGGCGGCTCGGGCCCTCGGGCTGAGCGCCGAGCGCCCTCCGGACGGATGGGCGGGGCCCACTGGCGCCGCAGCCCCGGGAGTCGGCGGGTGCGGACGCCCCGCGACCGTCGCGGCCCGGGGCTCGCGCAGCCTTCTCGGAGCCGAGTCGGTATGCTGCGCCTCCGTGACGTTCGAAGCCAGCCGCCGAAGCCTCCGGTCGCTCCCGCGCCGATCGCCCTTCGAGCTCTCGGCGCCGCAGCTGCTCGCGCTGTCTTTCGCCAGCCTCATCTCGATCGGCTGGCTCGGCTTCGTCGCCCTGCCGGGCCTCTATGCGGGCGAGCCGATGCGCTGGATCGACGCGCTCTTCATCGCCGCGAGCGCCGTCTGCGTGACGGGCCTGTCGACCGTCGACCTGCCCGTCGTGCTGTCGTTCTGGGGTCAGCT
>CAZFKD010000470.1:0-3669 GCA_964519695.1 uncultured Spirochaetaceae bacterium | reverse complement strand
CGAACGGCGTGCTCGGCATGCTGCTCTTCGTGCTGACCGAGATCATGTTCTTCGCGGGCATGATCAGCGTCTTCAACATCGTGCGCGCCTCGGCCGCGGTGTGGCCGCCGCCGGACCAGCCGCGCCTGCCCGTCGAAGAGACGGCGATCAATACGCTCGCGCTCTTCGCGTCCGGCCTCTGCGTCTACCTCGCCCAGCGGCGCTTCGCGGTCTCGCGGGCCTCCGCACGGACGCCCCTCGCCCTCGCGATAGTCTTTGCGTCGATCTTCGTCGTGTTCCAGGGCTTCGAATGGGTCTCGATGATCGCCCAGGGGCTGACGCTGACGTCTTCGGCGCTCGGCAGCTTCTTCTATCTGATCGTCGGCATCCATGCGCTTCATGTCGTTGCCGCTCTCGCGATGATGGTCCAGACCTGGCGACGGCATGCGCGCGGCTGGCTGCACCCCTCGCAGCTCGCGACGACGGCGGTGTTCTGGTATTTCGTCGTCGGCGCCTGGCCGATCATCTACTGGCGGGTCTACCTGTGAGCGCGCCGAGAACCACGACGCGCGCAGCGCGCGGTGTGCCCCGGGCCGGGCGCATGGACGGGATCCAGCGGCTGGTCGCGGCGGGCTTCGCGGCGGCGATCCTCGCGACGCCCCGAATGGCGCTTGCCTGCGCGGTCTGCACGGCCGGCCGCGACGACGAGAGCAACGCGGCCTTCCTCGTCTCGACGATCTTCCTGTCGCTGTTGCCGCTCGTCGCGCTCGGGACGTTCGTCTACGTCCTCTGGCGGCGCTTCCAGAAGCTCGAGCAGGCGGCGGCGATCTCGGACGCCTCGCAGCTCTCATCCCTCTCATCCCTCTCATCCCTCTCACCGCTCTCGCCTCTCTCGCCGCTGCCCGGACCGTCGGCCAGCTCTTCGGCTGCGGGCGAGCCTTCCGGGGCCCGTTCCTAGAGCGATTCCCGACCGCGCAGCGACTGCGTCGTCACGATGCTCGCGCTCTCGCTCGCGAGGTCGAAGACGATCCGCGCCTCGCCCGACGCGAGCTGACGATGCACGTCGGCGACCTTGCTCTCGAGCGAGCGGTCGGCATGTCCGTAATCGGTCCCCTCGCGGCTCACGAACTCCTCGACCAGGCCGCGGAGCGCGTCGGCCGAGAGGTCGCCGGGATCGATCTCTATCCCCTGCTCGGAGGCATCTGTATCCCCGGGCGTTCCAGCCTGTCGACCCGGTTCGAATCCGTCCTCGGAATCGGAATGCGTCATGGAGCCAGCGTAGGCGGCGTGCGCCCGGCCCGCACGGCGCGCGCGTCGAGCCCGGCGACATTCGCCGTGCGCCCCGCAGCCGCGCTGTTCCGCGGAGCCAGGGCGCGGGCGGGGGATGGCCGAACGGCTAGATTGGTGCGCCGCCGCGCCCGCGCCGTTTCGGAACGGCCCGAACCCGAGGAGCCCCCATGAAAGTCGACGCGCCGCTCTACTCCTACGAAGCCCCCGAAGAGGAGGTGCGCCGTCTCGAGGCCAAGGGCTATTCCGGCGCCTTCACCTTCGAGGGCCAGCACGATCCCTTCTTCCCGCTCCTGCTCGCCGCGCGCGCGAGCGACCACATCCAGCTCTATACCGCCGTCGCGATCGCCTTCTCCCGCAATCCGATGATCCTCGCCAACATCGGCTGGGACCTGCAGTTGCTCTCGAAGGGGCGCTTCATCCTCGGCCTCGGGACCCAGATCAAGGCGCATATCGAGCGCCGCTTCTCGATGCCGTGGTCGCAGCCCGCGGCGCGCATGCGCGAGATGGTGCTCGCGATCAAGGCGATCTGGCGCTGCTGGGAGAAGAACGAGCGCCTCGATTTCCGCGGCGAGTTCTATCAGCACACGCTCATGACTCCGGTCTTCACGCCGTCGCCGTCGCCCTACGGTGTCCCCCCGATCTTTCTCGCCGGCGTCGGTCCGCGCATGACCGAGATCGCGGGCGAAGTCGCCGACGGCTTCTTCGTGCATCCATTCGGCACGCTCGAATCCCTCCGGCGATTGACGCTACCCGCTCTCGACCGCGGGCTCGAGCGCGTCGGCCGACCGCGCAGCGCGCTCGAGACCTCGATCCAGCTGATGATCTGCTCGGGGACGAGCGACGAGGAGATCGAGCGCGTGCGCCAGTCGACGCGCCGGCAGATCGCCTTCTACGGCTCGACGCCCGCCTATCGTCCCGTGCTCGAGGTGCATGGCTGGGGCGATCTCCAGAACGAGCTCAATCGCATGAGCAAGCAAGGAAAATGGGCCGAGATGGCGGGGCTCGTCAGCGACGAGCTCCTCGAGGCCGTCGCCGTCTGCGCGCCGATGAAGGATCTCGCGCGGCAGATCGCGCTGCGCTGCGACGGCCGGATCGATCGTGTCAGCCTCGTCGCCCATTGGACGAAGGATCCCGACGTCTGGGACGATGTCCTGCGCGATCTCCGGAGCGTCTGATCCGGGCCGGAGGAATTCCGCATGGCGATCGTCCGCAGCCCCGTCGTCGAGCTCTTCTGGCGCTGCCACAAGCATCTCTACCGCTGGTCCGGCGGCCGCATCGGCGCGCGCATGGCGAACCTGCCGGTCCTGCTGCTCGAGACGGTCGGGCGCCGATCGGGGCAGCCGCGCCTGAACGCGCTGACCTATCTGCCGTGGAGCGAGGATCGCTTCGTCGTGATCGCATCGGTGCTCGGCGAGCCGCGCCATCCGGCCTGGTATCTGAATCTGGAGGCGAGGCCGGACGCCCTGATCCAGGTCGGCGCGCGGCGGATCGCGGTGCACGCCCGCGAAGCGGAGGGCGGGGAGCGCGAAGCGATCTGGAACGCGCTCGTCGCGCAGTCGCCGGAATACGAGCAGTATCGCGAGCGGACCGGGCGCCGGATTCCCGTCGTCGTTCTCACGCCGCGCTGAACGCCGCGCGGACGCCGCGATCGAGCGCCTGATGAAGCGCTCGATGAAGTGCCTCATGAAGTGCTCGATGAAGCGCGCGCGGATCGCGGCTCCGCGCGTCGCGTCTCAGGTGCGCAGGTCCGCATGCAGCCGCGCGATGGTCTCCGCGTATTCGCGCACCGTATCGGCGATGATCTCCGCGACGGGCCGCACCGATTCGATCCGCCCCGCGACCTGGCCACACATCGCGAGCCCCATCTCGAGCTTGCCCTCGAAATAGACCGCGGAGACGCCCTCGGCGAGGCCCTGCAGCGCGTTGCCGTCGCCGGCGAACATGCGCTCGGTCCGCTGGGTCCGCAGCGCGCGCAGGGCGGGGCCCTTCTCGCTGCGCAGGAAGAGCGTGTCGGTCTCGGCGGCGGCGACGATCGCGTTCTTCCAGTTGTCGTGGACGGGGGACTCGAGCGCGGAGACCATGCGCGTTCCCATCTGGACGCCCTCGGCGCCGAGCGCGAACGCCGCCGCCATCGAGAGGCCGTCGCAGATGCCGCCGGCCGCGATGATGGGGACGTCGACCTTCGCGCGCACGAGCGGCAGCAGGACGAAGGTCGAGACCGGGCTCGGATTCTTGAAGCCGCCGCCTTCGCCGCCTTCGACGATCAGGCCGTCGACCCCGGCGTCGACCGCCTTCAGCGCGGCCTTGAGGGTCGGGACGACGTGGTAGACGACGAGCCCGCGCTCCTTGAGCGCCTTCGTGTACTGGGTCGGGCTGCCGGCCGAGGTCGTGACGAAGCGG
>CAZFKD010000469.1:0-3676 GCA_964519695.1 uncultured Spirochaetaceae bacterium | reverse complement strand
GCCGGCGATCGCGCTTGCCGAGGGCGGCGTCGAGATCGGCGCCTACCACGCAGGCATGGCCGGCTTCATGCGCTCGCGCCTCTCGCAAGCCGAGTTCGCCGAGACCTGGCGGATCCAGTTCGCGCCCTTCGACCCGGCGGCGATGAAGGGCCAGCGTCTGGTCCAGCGCGATCTCGGCAAGACGCTGCGCTTGCTGGCGGCCGGGGGAGAGCGCGTCTTTCGCGATGGGGTCGTAGGCCGCGCGATCGTCGCCGAGGTTCGCCGGCGCGGCGGTCTCCTGACGATCGAGGACATGCGAAGCTACGCGCCCGTCTGGCGTGCGCCGGTCCTGACGAGCTATCGGGGGCTGAGCGTTTCGAGCTTTCCGCCGCCGTCATCGGGTGGTGCAGTTCTGGCGCAGGCGCTGAACGTGCTCGAGGGCTTCGATCTCGCGAGCCTCGCGCCGAACGACGACGCGGCGATCCATCTCGTCGCCGAGGCGATGAAGCTCGCGTTCGCAGATCGTGCGGCTTATATGGGGGATTCCGATTTCGTCGACGTGCCCGTCGAAAGGCTGGTCTCGAAGGGCTACGCCGCGCACCAGCGTTCGCGGATCGATCCGGAGAAGGCGACCCGCATCGTCGCGCCGGGGCGCTTGCCCGAAGACGCGGGAACGACCCATCTCTCCGTTACCGACGCCGCGGGCGGTGCCGTCGCGTTGACGATGACGATCAATACGCCCTTCGGCTCGGGAATCACCGTGCCCGGGACGGGCGTGGTCCTGAACAACGAGATGGACGACTTCGCGGTCGCGAAGGATACGCCCAACAGCTACGGGCTCGTCGATACCCGCGGCGCGAATCTCATCGCGGGCGGAAAGCGGCCGCTCTCGAGCATGACGCCGACGATCCTCGAGCGCGACGGCGAGCTCTTCATGGTGACGGGCAGTCCCGGCGGGCCGCGCATCATTTCGACGACCCTGCTCACGATCCTGAACGTCGTCGACTGGGGGATGGATCCCCAGCAGGCGGTCTCCGCGCCGCGCTTCCATCATCAATGGGATCCGGATCGGGTCGACGTCGAGCCCGGAACGGATGCCCGCGCCGTCGAGCGCCTCTCGGCGCGCGGCCATGAGGTCGTGCGAAGCCCGCGAACCTGGTCGGCCGCTGAGGTCATCGTCATCGACGCGAAGACCGGGATCCATCTGGGCGGCGCCGACCCGCGAACGGACGGTGCAGCGGTCGGCGTCGACGGGGTCTCGGATTCCGCGCCCGCTCAACGGCCCGGACGCCTTCCGGCCGAGGCAGCGGCCCGATAGCCGTTCGAGCCGGGCCGGCCGGCCGGCGCCGCCCCGCCCCGCCGTCGGAATCGAAGCGCGACCCCGCCTCGCGTCGCAGCCACTTCGAAGAAGTGTCAAAAAAAATGCGTTCTCGCCGAATATTTTTCTGTTGTTTCCCCCTCACCTGGGATAGGATGCGCCAACGTCTTGACCGGTCAGCGGTCGCTCGATTGAAAGAGATCGTCGGGATTCGAGGCATCCGGGCGGTCGATCCAGCTTTCAAGGGGAATATCGGCCTGTACGGGCGATGCCCGGTCAAGACGGATCCGCTTCTTGGGAAGGGAGCGGGTCCGCAGCCGCATGGGTCGGGGGCGCGTGATTCCGACGCGCCTCCGATCGTGGGCGACGGCCCGAGCGAGGCTCGGCGCCGGGCACGTGGAAGTCGTGCAGGATCGGCGTGGAACCTGGTTTCGGCGGGAGGCCCGAGCTCCAGAACCGACGCCAGGCGAACGCTGAGTCCCCGCGAGGATCAGAGCACCATCGCGGCAGGGACCGCAGGGCAGCGAAGCCTCGACCGCTAGAGGTCCCGATCGAGATGGTGCGCAGGGCGCCTCCAGGCTTTCGAGCCTGGGGGCCCCGCCCGATCCAGGACCCGCGCCGACCGGCCGGCTCTCGCGAATCCCGCTCGCGCCCCGCTCGGACGGCTAGGGATGCACCGCGCTCGTCGTATACGCGTCCGTCCGGAAGATTCGCCGGGCGACGCGCAGCACGTCGGCCGGCGTCACCTGCCGCAGCGCGCGCGTGTAGTCCTCGCTGAAATCGGCGCCGAGGCCGTAGATCGAGTCGAGCGCGATATGCGCGGCCCGCGAATGGCTGCGCTGCGAGCCGATTGCGAAGCTGCCGGTCCCGAAGCGAATCGCTCGATCGAGGGATTCCGGATCCGGCGCCTGCTGCACGAGCCGATCGATCTCGTCGAGAATGCCCTGGCGCGCGCGCTCGAGCTTCTCCGGCGCCGTCGCGATGTAGAACGTGAAATGGCCCGGCGCGAGCCCTTCGACGTTCGAGGCGGACACCGTATAGGCGAGGCTCTGGCGATCCCGCAGCTCGAGGAAGAGCCGTCCGCCCTGGCCTGCGAGCATCTGCGAGATCAGCTCGAGGGCATAACGGTCGCGATCGTCGAGCGTCAGCCCGCGGAAGCCGATCACGAGATGCGCCTGGGCACGATCCTTCAGCAGCGTCGACTCGCGGATACCGGCGGGGCGCCGCTCTTCGTCGGGCATCGAGAGGGGCGCATCGGCTCTCGGCAGGCCGGAGAGCCTGTCTTCGATCAGGCGCGCGATGCGGTCCGGATCGACGTCGCCGACGATGGCGAGGGCCCCCCGATCGGCGCGCACGAGCTGTTCCGCATGCCGGCGGAGCGCCTCCGGCCCGAAGGTCGCTACGGTCTCCCGCTCGCCCAGGACCGACATCCGATACGGATGGGTCTGGAATTCCGTCCGGGAGAAGAGCTGGAAAGCCATCTGCCCGAGCCGGTCTTCGCGTCGATCGAGCGCGGCCAGCGTCTCTCGCCGCTCGCGCTCGACCTCGTCGGGGTCCAAGCGGGGCTCGAGCAGCGCCTCGGTGAACAGGTCGAAGGCCGGCTCGAGCGTCTCGGCGAGGCAGTCGAGCGTCAGCCCGATCGAGTTGCGTCCCGAGAACCCTTCGATCTCGGCGGCGAGGCCTTCGACTTCGCGGGTGTACTCGAGCGCCGACCGCCGCTGCGTTCCGCGGGTCCACATCGCGGAGACGAATCGAGTCAGCCCGTTGCTCGAAGAATCCTCGTGGAGCACACCGCCGCGGAACGCGACCCGCAGCGCAGCGACGGGCACCTCGCGGCGACGCAGAACATGCAGCTCGAGTCCGTTCGGCAGGCGCGCGTCGAGGCGTTCCCCCGCTCCGTCCCGGGGCGTGCGCAGCGGCCCGAATGCGAGGCGCGGGGGAGGAGCGAGCTCGATCCGGGACGTCTGCGGCGCATGCTCGTCTTCCGCTTCGTCCGCCGCACGGGGCCGGGAGGCCGCTTCGAGGCCCTGCTCGATCGCCCTTCGGAAGGCGGACTCGTCGAATTCCGGCTCGCCCGATTCGGGCAGCAGCGCAGCCAGCGTCAGGGACTCCGGCTCGAGGTAGCGGCGGGCGACGTCGAGCAGGTCCGCAGGTCCCGCTTCGCGCAGGATGTCGAGCGCCCACGCTTCGCGTTCGAAGCCGCCCCCCATCGCTTCGAAGCTGCCGAGCTTCGAGGCGAGGCCGGAGACGCTCTCGCGTTCGAATTGTTCGCTCGCGAGGAAGTTTACGCGGGCCCGGCGCAGCTCGCTCTCGGAGACCGGCTCCCGCCGCAGGCGTTCGGTCTCCTCGAGGATCCGCTGGGTCGCCTCGAGCAGGCGG
>CAZFKD010000468.1:0-3680 GCA_964519695.1 uncultured Spirochaetaceae bacterium | reverse complement strand
GCGCCCCGCGCGCCCACTCCGGAACGCAGCGCCGCTCGTCACCCCAATACCGCATCCGAAGCGGGACGGCGTCTGCGCCCACGAAGCCCTTCGCCCGCCCAACCTCATCGCGAACGAACTCGACCGCGATCGCGCCATCTCGCCCGGTCCACCCGATCTCCGCGCCGGCAGCGCGCAACCGATCGAAGACCGGCTGACTCGGCAGTCCGCGCGATGCGCTACAGGGCGCGCTGACGATCGCGATCTGCGGCGCAATCGCCGCCAGGAAGCGCGCACCGGAGCTCGATCGACTGCCGTGATGACCGACTTTGAGGACGTCCGCGCGCAGCGGCGAGGCGCGTTCGATCAGCCGGCGCTCGACGTCGGCGCCCGCGTCTGCGGCAAACAGGAAGCGGCGGCCCGCGAGCTCGAGCCGCAGGACGATCGATGCATCGTTGCGCGCCTGGCTGCCAGGACCCGTTCTCGGCTGTCCGCCAACGGACGCGCCGCCTTCGCCGCCCGGGATCTCGGCTGTGACACTTCGGGTCGCCAAGATCGGTGCAGGTGCGGCTGCAGGCCCCGGCGCGGGAGGCCAGAGGACGTCGACTCGCAGGCCACCTTCCCCTCCGCCGCGATCGCCCGCTCCGACCCGTCGCACCCGGACCGAGCGGCTGCGCGCCCGCCGCTCGAGGGCGTCGAGCGCCGGATCCTCGAATCCGACGGCCGGAAGCCAGAGCTCGTCGACCTTCACCACCGATAAGATTCGAAGGACGCCCCCGCGATGATCGAGGTCGCCGTGGGTCACCACCAGGACATCGATCCGCTCGACCCCGAGTGCAACCAGCGCCCGCATCAGGCCCGCGCCACCGGATCCGTCCTCCGGTCCGCCGCCCGTGTCGATCAGCCAGGTCTCGTCGCGGGTCTGGACGACGGCCGCATCCGCCTGGCCGACGTCCAGGAAGACGACCCGGGGACGGAGATCAGGAAATCCGGCTCCCCGAACCGGAGCGAGGCCCAGGATCGCGAGCGCAGCCCAGGTCGCCGCGCCCGAAACCCAGTCTCCGCCCCGCAGACGCAGCAGCGCAAGCCCTGCGACCGGCAGCGCGACGCCCCATGGCAGACGCCCGATCCGCTCGGCTTCGAGCCCGCCGAACGGCCTCTTCGAGAACAGCGCGAGGGCAGATTCCTCGAGCACGGCGGCCGGCAGCAGGAGCGGGCCGAGCAGCGGATCGCCCACGCCGGCCGGCAGGACCAGGGCGAGCAGCGAGGCAGCGAGCGCCGTCGGCATCACGACGAGCCCCGTCCAGGGAATCGCCAGCGCATTCACCAGCGGCGAAGTCAGGGCGCGGGGCATCCCCGCCAGCTCGATCAGCGGAAGCATTCCGATCGAGATGGCGAGCGAAGCCCGCATCGGTCCGAGCACCCGCTCGAAGCCCGGTCGCGACCCGGCTGCGATGGCGCTCCGCGTTCCCCGGCGAGTCCGGAATTCCGGACCGACCCGTGCCGGCCGGACCGGGCCGCTCCAGAGGCCGCCGGCGATCAACGCTGCGCAGGCACCGAACGAGAAACGGGCGCTGAG
This sequence comes from uncultured Spirochaetaceae bacterium, assembly GCA_964519695.1. Taxonomy (GTDB): domain Bacteria; phylum Myxococcota_A; class UBA9160; order UBA9160; family UBA4427; genus UBA4427. The sequence goes on along the minus strand of CAZFKD010000468.1, from coordinate 2,122 downwards.
ATCGAAGAGCAGCGCGGGATCGGCGAGCAGCAGGACGAGCGCGGCGGTCGCGAGCGCGGGGATCGGCTCGATCCGGACCCCGGCCGCGCGGCCGATTCCGACCAGAGCGAATACCAGGCTCGCGCGCAGCGCTGGCACGGCCGCCCCCGTGAGCCACGCATAACCGCTCGCGACCGCGCAGCCCGCCGTCAGCGGCAGGAGAAAGCCGAGCACCGGACGCGCTCGGGGCCGCGCGACCGTTCGCAGCCGGGCGAGCGCCCAGGCCGTCGGCAAAGCGACGAAGCCGACGTGCAGCCCCGAGACGGATAGGAGATGCGCGAGTCCGAGCTCCCGGAACGCATCCCGGGTCGACGCGGAGAGCGCGCGCCGGTCACCGAGCGCGAGCGCCCGGACGAGCGCCGCACCGTTGAACGACCCATCGAGTGGCGCACCGGTGAACGATCGATCGAGGGGTGCGACGGGTTCGAGTCGCCGGCGCACCCGCTCCGCGAGGTCCCGGCGAAGCTTCGCCAGAGGAGCCTCGAGGGATGCGGTGCCGGATCCCGGATCGATCCGCAGGACGACCCAATCGGGCTTCACGAGCCGCGCTCTCGCCGAGAAGCCGCGCCGTGCGAGCGCATGCTCGGCATCGGGCAATCCGGGATTGCGCGGCGGACGCAGCGGCGTCACGTAGAGACCCACGCGCACGGGTGCACCGGGCCAGAGCAGGCGATCCGCCCGGAACGCCCCCGCCGCGAAGCGCAGCACGACGCGTTCCGGAACACGCTCGGCACCCGCGCGGCTCCGGAGATCGACGAGCTCGACCTCCTCTCCGAATCGCGTCGCGCGGCGCGCGGAGACGCGGGCGTCGACGAGCCGGTGGATCTTCGGGTCGAGCCGCGCTGCACGAGCCGCGTCCTCGCGCGCGCGCACGAGTCGCCGGTCGAGGGCCTGATGGCCGACGGCGAACGACAATGCGGCAAGCCCGATCAACAGAGCCCGGCCCGCGCCGGGCGCGCCGATCGAGCCTCGCGCTCGAGCGATCGCCGTCCATCCCGTCCATCCCGTCCAGACGAACGCGAGCGGACCGATCGCAGCCGCGCTCGCGATCCCGCGATCCGCAGCGACGATGCCCGCGACCTGGCCGACCAGGAGCGCGAGCACGATCCGCCCTCCGCCGCCGAACCGGCCCCCGTCGCCGCCTGCCACCCCCGCCACGCGGCCTCCCCGCCGAACGTTCTTCGGACGGAGCAGGATGCGCGAATCCCGGGCGGGCTGCGCGCTGGAGCCCGCGCTTCACGCGGCGTGAATGGGAAGGGACATGGAGCTCTGCGGCTCGGTGCTCGATCCGCGGATCACCGCGCGATCGATCCGGCTCCGCGCGAGGCGCGCCGCGGCGATCAGTGCAGCGTGCGGCGCGAGGCGCCGGACGGCATCTGCGGGCGCATGCGCTGGGCATAGGCCGCGAGCACCTCGAGCACCTCGTCGAGCTTCTCGAGCTCGCCCGAGAACGCGCCGAGCAGACGCTCGACCTCGCGCACGTCGCGCAGGCTCCGCTCGACCTGCGCATGGGAATCGGCCTGGAGCGCGACGGCCAGGGCCGCCCCGCGAATGAGTGCCGGCGCGCTGCCCGGACCGAGCTCCTTGCGGACCGCCGCGAGCGCAGGCGCGAGGCGCGCGGCGAGCTCCGGCGCGACACCTGCGGCGGAGATCCGATCCGCCCACTCCTGCGCCGAGCGCGGATCGGCCTGGGCCGGCCCTTTGGGGGCGGTCGCCCGTTTCGCGCCCTGCTGCCACCACCGCCGCATCGAACCCAAATCCATCGCCGTTGCGTCCCCGCCCGCCGTCCCACAGGACGACCCGTCGCTGCGCCCCTCCGGCGCGTGTCGGGTCAACAAAGGAGCAATTTCAGTGCCACGGGATGGAGCCGGAATTCGGGCTCGTGGGCGCGACGGGGGGAAGTGGATTGCCCTCTCTGGGCAATCGAGGGGTCCGGCTGCCGCAAGCGACCGGCAACGGGAGAATCGCGCTGGAGCGGCTCCGCGCCGGTGCGGGATCACCGCGAGCGCGAGGATCTCCTCGAGGCTTCTCAGAGGCTGTGAAGATATCGTCGACCGAGCGACGCGCAGCGCCGGTGGGTCAG
>CAZFKD010000467.1:0-3687 GCA_964519695.1 uncultured Spirochaetaceae bacterium | reverse complement strand
GGTGGAGATCGTAGGTATCGGCCGTCGCGAGCAGCCGCAGCGCCATCCGATGACGGCCGACGACGAAGCTCCCGAGCCCGAGCGCCGTCACGAGGAACCCCCGAAGCGCGGGTTCCTGGACGACGCGGCTGAGCTTCAGCGCCTGCCGATAGACGCCCATCACCTCGGACATCCGATTTTCGTTCATGGCGATGATGCTGAGCTGATGGAAGGCCTCGAACTCCGCTCGGCGATTGCCCGCCTGGCGGTACATCTCGATCGCCTGCTTCAGCCGATCGATCGCCGAGTCGGGATCGAGGCCGCTTTCGACGAGGCCCTGCAGCGCGACGAGCGCCGGGTCCTCGTTCCGCGTCGTCTCCGGGACCGCGCGCAGGGCGTCGGCCGTGAGCTCGCCGTGGCCCTCCGCGACCCAATCGTGTCCGTGACGTGCGAGCAGGCCGCCGATCGCGTCGGCACGACCCGCGAGCCGATGGAGTCGAAGCGCTTCGAATGCGTGGCCTCTTCGCTCGAGCAGCTCGCCGAGCCGGAGCTGCAGGCCCTGGAGCGCGCCCGGGTCGAACGAATCCTGCATGCGCCGGAGGAGCCACTCCGCGAGCAGATCGTGGACCGAGAGCCGCCCGCCCGAAGCATGCAGCAGTCCCGACTCGATCGCGCGATCGACCCAGGCGCGGGCGTTCGGGACTTCGATCGCCTCCGTCAACGTGGCGCGATCGACCGGACCGAGCAGGCTCGCGACCTCGAGCGTCGCGACCAGCTCTGGTGCGGCGCGATCGATCAGCTCGGCGGCGATGTATCGGAACAGATCCTCGTCGGCATCGAGCCGCCGAAGGATCTCCGCGCGATCCTCTCGCTCGGCGGCAGCGAGCGCGCGGGCGGCGAAGCGGACCGCGATCGCCCAGCCGCGCGTGCGCGCGAGCAGCTGCGCGAGCTCCGATCGAGAAAGCTCCACGCCTTCGTCGCGCAGCACCGCCGTGATCTGGTCGGCGCGCAGGCTGAGCGCGTTCGCGTCGACGAGCTCGACTTGCCCCTCGGAGAGCAGCCGAAGCAGCGAGCCCGGCGCCAGACCGCGCGTCGTCAGGACGAGACGCAGCATCGCGGGCCGCGCGCGCAGCAGCCGGTCCACGATCTCGAGCACGACACTCCCCGACTCGAGCTGCTCGAACGCATCCAGACAGAGCACCAGCGGACGCGTCAGCGTCCGCAGCGAGCGGCAAAACGAATCGACGACGGCCAGAGCGCTCGCCTGCGTGCTGCGCGGCAGCGCGCGCAGGACCTCGTCGCCAAACGTCGGCACCTCGTCGAGCGGATCGGTGAGCACCTCGCGGATCGAATCGACCAGGCTCTCGACGAAGTGGGTCGGATCGCGATGCAGCTCCGAGAGCGAGAGCCAGGCCATGCGCCCGCCGCGCGCCTGCACCTCGTCGCGCCAGGCGCGCACGAGCGTCGACTTTCCGCTTCCGCCTGCGGCCCGAACCAGCGTCACCGGCCGCTCTTCGAGCGCTCGACCCCAGTCCTGGAGCTCTTGTCGCAGATGCGTCTCGATGACGGCTTCCTCGCTCGACTCGACGTTTCGACGGTAGCAGCCGGCGATCGATCGGCGCCGCGCAAGTCCGCGAGCGATCGGGGGAAATTCGTTAATGGGCTGGAAATGCGGAGGCGGCAGGATCCCGGCGAAGCCTTTCCTCTGGAGTCGCCGGGAGAGGCGTAGGAACTCGACCCTCGGAGATCGAAATGCGCATCCAATTCCGCTCGCTCGCCGCAGCCCTCCTCCTTGCGACGATCGCCGGCCCGGCGACCGCTTCGGACGGCGTGCTGGAGATCAACCAGACCTGCGCAGTCCAGACGGGCTGCTTCTCGGGGGATACCGCCGGCTTTCCGGTCACGATCGATGGGACGGCGGGCAGCAGCTACCGGCTGACCAGCAACCTGATCCTGCCGAACGAGAACACGGACGGGATACGGCTGGCCGCGAACGACATCAGCATCGATCTCGCGGGCTTCGAGATCCGGGGACCAGTGGTCTGCAGCGGCACGCCCCTGGCCTGTACGCCGAGCTCGGGTACGGGGTCGGGGGTGGAGCGGAGCGTAAGCAGCCTTTCCGGCTCCGGCCACTCGGTCCGCAACGGCAGCATCCGGGGGATGGGAGCCTACGGCGTCCTGCTCGGCGCGCAGGCCGAAGTCACCGAGCTTCGAGTACGCTCGAATCGCCTCGACGGAATTCAAACGAGCTTTGCATCGATCGTCTCCCGGAGCACTGCCCATCAGAATGGGGGCATCGGGATCAGCGTTTCCTCAGGATCGATCGTGTCGCGAAGCAGCGCCTATCTGAACGGGTCCTATGGAATCCTTGCCTCCCGCGGATGCACCGTCTCCGAGAGCAGTGCGTTCCAGAATGCGGCGGACGGGATCATCGCGACCTCCGGCTCGACGGTCTCGGGGAGCAGCGCCCATGACAATGGCACGCACGGGATCCGGATCTACGCCAGCGACGGCGGCGGCGCCCTCGTGCACGGCAACAGCGTGAGCTCCAACGACGGATTCGGACTGAACCTCCACCCGCAAGCCGGATATCGCGAGAACGTCATCAGCAATCAGGTCGCCGGTACCGTGACGGGCGGCGTCGATCTCGGCAACAACGCCTGCAACGGGAGTACGACATGTCCTTGATCAGTGGTCGAGCCAAGCGAAATCTCTCCGCGTTCGCTCGGGGCGATCGGTCCTTCCTCCAACCGTCAGGTCATGACACCGCTCCGATCGGCCTCGACCGGAAATCTGCCGCCGATACGGTTCCCCGGAGCCGGGCCATGGCGTCGATTGCAATGTTCGTGATGCTCTCGCTGCATCCGTCCGCCGCCCGAGCGTCGGACGGCGTGCTCGAGATCAACCAGACCTGCGCGGTCCAGACGGGCTGTTTCTCGGGGGATACGGCGGGGCTGCCGGTCACAATCAGCGCCAGCGGCAGCTACCGGCTGACGAGCAATCTCGTCGTCCCTGATGAGATGACCGACGGGATCCAAGTCAGCACCGACAACGTCAGCGTCGACCTCGCCGGATTCGAGATCCGCGGGCCGGTCGTCTGCAGCGGTACGCCCGTCGCGTGTACGCCCAGCTCGGGAGAAGGGTCGGGTGTCGAGAGGACGTCGATCAACCTGTCTGGGATCTCCGTGCGCAATGGGAGCATCCGGGGCATGGGAAGCTATGGGGTGCTCCTCGGTCGTCAGTCCGAAGTGACGAACCTGCGGGTTCGATCGAATGGACTCCACGGGATTTCCGCCTGGTCCGGCTCGACCATCTCGGGCAACACGGCTTACCAGAACGGGGACATGGGGATCGCGACCAGCCAAGGCTCGACCGTCTCGGGCAACACGTCCTACCAGAACAGGTTCGACGGGATCTCCGCCGGCGGCGGCTCGACCGTCTCGGGCAACACGGCCTACGACAATGACGGCAACGGGATCTTCGCCGGCCTAGGCTCAACCGTTTGGGGAAATACCGTTAGCTTCAACACCGGCTTCGGTCTGAACCTCTTCACTCAGTCCGGCTACCGCGAGAACGTCATCTCGAGCAACACGGCCGGGACGGTGACCGGGACGGGCTTCGTCAATCTCGGCAACAACGCCTGCAACGGGAGCACGACATGTCCTTGATCAGTGGTCGAGCCAAGCGAAATCTCTCCGCGTTCGCTCG
>CAZFKD010000466.1:3359-3688 GCA_964519695.1 uncultured Spirochaetaceae bacterium | reverse complement strand
TGTGGCTTCGCGCGCCTAATCAGGATTTGACCGTGCCTAGCTGAACGCGACCCGATCGACCGAACAAGCGCGAACTGAGATTCTGGTCTTTTACTATCCGATATTTGGATTCAAATTTCCTGATCCATTCTTGGTGAGCCCGCTGGGACTCGAACCCAGGACCGAGAGATTAAAAGTCTCCTGCTCTAACCAACTGAGCTACGGGCCCGGCCGGTGGATACCACCCTCCCCCGCCCTCGTCGACCCGCCCGCATCGCCTTCCTCCGAAGGCCCCGCGCGCCTCTCCCTTCCCCCGAATCCCGCCGACAGCTTCCGTCCGCGCCCCCTCG
>CAZFKD010000466.1:0-3335 GCA_964519695.1 uncultured Spirochaetaceae bacterium | reverse complement strand
TCCAACTCGCCGCCGCCGAGCGCGATTCGCGAGCTGCCCATCGCGACCCAAAAGGACACGATCTCTTGCACACCCCGCGCACGAAGTCCGGCGGCCCCAATGCCCGCTCTCGCCCCGAGCCCCACGGCTCGCCTCGCTCGTCACGTCGCTCCCCATCCGACTCCCTTACCGCCCCGATCCCTTCTCCCCCGATCCTCTCCCAGCCAATCGCCGCCTCAGCCTCGCCTTTCCCCGGGGACATCCTTCTATTTATAGCCTCCACCGGGTTGATATTCGTCTTTTGTTCGCCTACGGTCGCGAAGCCAACAGCCCAGACGAACCGCCCCTCGAAGGAGCCTCCCCATGGACCAGCACTTTCTCGATCTCGACCTCGCCCCCGATTTCGAAGGAGACGCCGCCGACCCGATGGACTGGGAGCGCAGCGCGCCCGCACCCCGCCCGACCCGAACCCTGACGAACTCCCCCGGCTGCGCCCCGGCCCCGGCGCCTGCCCCGGCCGCGCCGCTCGCACTCCGATCGAACAGTCGGCCGCCCCTCCGCCGCGTGCGAACGGATGCATGGTCGGTCCCGGCATCGGCCTCCTGGGCGCGGCCGTCGCGGGCGCTGCGAAAGGTGGCCCGGCGCGCAGTCGACGACGACCGCGGCGAGCCGGCGTGATGCGTTGAATCAACGCGCAGGCTGAATCAGCGGGTAGCGGGGGCGGGTAGCGAGAGGCTGAATCTGCGCGCAGAGCGAGAATCAACGGGGATCGCGATCGGGCGCGGAGACGAGCGAGCCGCCAACCAACGACCACGATCCGGCCCGCCGCCCGATCGCGCCTAGCGCGCCTCGGGCTGGACCTCGGCCCGCGCCTCCGGCGCCGGCCGACACTCCATCAAGATCCCCGAGTGATCGCTCCCCGGAATCGGCAGGACCCGGAACCGCTCGACCTCGAGTCCGCGAACGAACGCATGGTCGATCCGCAGCATCCGCCGGCTCTCCGGCCGGGGCCCCCAGGTCGCCTCGGCCTTCCGCCCTTCTTTGCGCGCAACCTCGACCGCCCCGTCCCGCATCTGCCCCGCCAGCCGCCAGTAGAGCGGCCAGCTCGGCGTCGCGTTGCAAGCCCCAACGACCGCCCGGACCGCCGCCGGATTCTCCGCGAAATGCCGCTCGAGCCCGCGCACCTGCTGCCATCGGACCCAGCCCGAAGGAAACGGCCGCAGCGAATGCGGCGCCTGGAAATGCACGTTCACGAGATCGATCGCATGCGCGAGCCCCGGCCAGTCGCCGGGCTCGAGCAGCGCGCGCCGCGCGTCGCGGTATTCGAGCGGGATGCGCTCGTACTTGCCGGGATGGCGCAGCGCGATGCCCATGCCGTGGTACTCGGCATGGGGCTCGAGGCAGCCGTACGGCAGCTCGCCGGCAATCGCCTCGGCGTTCTCGAACCCGAGCTCCTGGGCCGCGAAGACGTCGACATCATGTTCCCGGATGAGCGAGACGAGCCCGTCCGGATCCGCCTTGCCCCACCACAGATTCCCCGAGAACACCCGAATCGCCCGCGACAACCCGCCGCCTCCCGCCCCTGGTTCCGCCGCCCGGCCCGCCGAGAACGCCCGCGCGCCCCCGCCCCGAGCCCGACCTCGCGCCCTATCGTCCACGAGCGCCCCGAGATCAACACCGGATTCCAGCTCTGGGTTCCCCGATCGGCCCGAGACGGGACCGAACCGGATCAACTCGCCCGGGCCGTCCTCCCAGCAAGGGTCACCCCCAGCTGGACCCCCTCCGCCTTCTGCAGCTCGCCGATCACGGCGGAGAGGCTGCTGAGGCTCGGATTCCCGCTGCGGCTGAACATGCGCATGAGGCTCTTGGGCGACTTGCGCGTGCGCTTGGCGAGCACCTCGAAACCGATCGTCGCATTGATATAGGTCCGGATGCTCTCGCGACCGATCTCGGCATCGTCCGGATCGCCAGTGAGGAGCATCTCGATTCCCGTCTCGAGCAGAGCGCGGCGGAATTCCGGGTCGCGCTCGGCACGCGCGACCACCATCTCCCTGAAATCGCGTGTCAGTGCCATGGCTGCCTCCGTTTCCGTTCCTTGTATTTCTTCCAAAGTTCCTGAGCGGCCTTGATGTCCCTGCTCTGGCTCCGCTTTGATCCCCCGGCCAGCAAGACGATGAGCGTCTGTCCATCTCGACCGAAGTAGATCCGGTATCCAGGCCCGAAATGGAGCCGGTGCTCGATGACCCCTAGTCCGACGCTCTTGTGGTCGCCGAGATTGCCGCGCTCCATACGCAGCAATGCGACGCGGACGCGATCGGCGACGTCGGCGGGGAGTCCCTCGAACCAGTTGGCGAACGGGGCTGTCCCGTCCTCTGTCAGGAGCAGCTCTACTTCGAGCATTTCGCATGGTAACTTTAACGTTACCAGTGAGTCAAGTGGGACACCCCATGCAGGGGTCGCCCAACTTGCCTCCTGCTCGCGTCAGCCATGCTCCGCCGCGATCGCCACCGTGCAGCGCACGGGCCCCCTCAACGCCTACGCGAAGCCCCGATCCGCTCGCCCGCCGCCTTCTGCAGCTCGCAGGTCGCGTGAAAAACGCGATCGATCCTCAGATTCCTTTTGCGGCTGAACGGATTTCGGCTCATCGGCGAGTCCTCGCTAGCGTGCACTTCCTGGTCGAATGGCCGCGCGCGCTACGCGGGGATCGTCGACGACTACAGGACGTCGAAAATGGCACGCAAGAAGCTCGCCCCCATCCACCCCGGAGAAATCCTCTCCGAGGAGTTCCTCGCTCCCCTGAAGATCACGCAGTATCGCCTCGCGAAGGAAATCAGCGTTCCCGCCCGAAGGATCAACGAGATCGTGCAGGGCAAGCGCGGCATTTCGGCAGACACCGCTCTCCGCCTCTCGCGATACTTCGGGATGTCGGAGCGATTCTGGATCAACCTGCAATCGCACTACGACATCGAGATCGCGAAGGACAAGCTCGGACCTCGCCTGAAAAGAGAGGTCGTCGAGCTCGAGCGGGCCGGCTGAAACCCGCGCCGCCTGATGGTCGGATGAGGCTCTTAGGCGACTTCCGCGCCCGGCCTACTCCCGCCAGAACTCCTCGCCCTTCAGCGCCTCCGCCGGCCGAACCTTCCCCCGAACCCTTCCAACAACCCCCGGAGCAAGCGCCCGAACCCGCCAGGCCGCCTCCGGCTCGATCGAATAAGGCGCCTCCAACCCGACCGGAATCGCCGCCTCGAACCCGAACCGCCCGTAGTAGTTCGGATCCCCGAGCACGAAGACGAGCGAGACCCCGCGCGCCGCCAGTCTCCGACACCCCTCCTCGATCAGCCCGCGCCCAACGCCCG
>CAZFKD010000465.1:0-3697 GCA_964519695.1 uncultured Spirochaetaceae bacterium | reverse complement strand
GCTCCGCCTCCTACTACAGCCACGACTTCGTCGTCACCGAACGCCGCCGCGGCGGGACCATGACCGAGCTCCAGAAGAAGCGAAGAGCGGCCTACGAGGAAAGGCTCGGCCGTCCCGACCCCAAGGCCCTGACCCGCGACGTGCTCGAGCTGCTCCGGACGAACCTCCCCGCCGCCGGCCCGATCGAGCTGCGCACCGACGAGAAGTCCGAGTACCGAACCGCCCTGAAACGCCTCCAACACCCCGAGATCCGGCACGAAACGACCCACTCGAAGGCACCCCGCACCGCAAAGAACCCCCTGTTCGCAATCAACGCCCATCACATGTTCGTCCGCCACAGCGGCGCGAACCACAAGCGCGAGACGGTGGCGTTCTCGAAGCGGATCCAGGCGGTGATCCATCGCCACGCGATCTTCCAGGTCTGGCGGAACCTGGTGAAGCCAGCTTCGGAGCGTCTGCCGACGAAGGGAACGCCGGCGCAGCGGCTCGGGATCACGCGCGTGCGGTGGAGCATCGGCCGGGTACTTCGGGCTCGGCTGTTCCCAAACCGCATAGCACTCCCGGAGCGGGTATCACGGATCTACCGGGGGCAATTCATGAGTCGGTTTTTGCAGCGAGAACGGGAGAACCGACTCAGGCGAGCCTGCTGAAGAGCTTCGGTCGAGCGAGAGCTCGATGTCCGCCGCCCATTAAACCTGCGAATCTATCAGAGGCTCGCATTGCCCTCGATCTGCTCCATTCAGATCCAATCTTCGAGCCACGTTTGAGCCTATAGCGGCCGCAGCTCGAGGCGGACCTCGGATCGATCGATGCCGACGATGCGGAGCTCGGGCGGATGTTCGATGGCGCGCGGATCGATCGTGAGCGCGCCGCTGCGGCCCGCAACGTTCTCCGCATCGACGTGGATCTGGAACTCGCCGGTCGGTGCCATCATGAGATCGCGGGCGCGGCCCTCGAACTCGATCTCGACCGCCGGCGGGTCGATCAGCGCGACGCGATAGCCCTCGGGCAGGTTGTCGATCACGATCGGTACGACCTTGAAGCCGCGGTCGAGCCCCTCCCGCGGCGCGCTGTAGAGCCAGAACGCGCTCGCGAGCAGGCTCGCGACGATGCCCTCGCGCCAGCGTTCGCGCGAGAGCGCGAGCGAGCGTTTCAGCCAGGACTCCCGCCTCCGCGCACCGGTCGTCCGGCGCACGAACGATTCGAGCCGGGCGCGCAGCTCCGCCGCCGACCCGATGCGCTCGAGGCGCGCGCGCCAGGCGACCCGGACCTCGCCGCGCTCCTCGGAGACGACGATGCAGAGCGCGTCGCTGCGTTCGGCGAGCCCGAGCCCCGCGGCATGGCGTGTCCCGCTGCCGCCGATCTCGCTCCACTCCGTCGAGAGCGGCAGATGCACACCGAATCGCGTCACCTTCCCGCCCCGGATCACGATCGCGCCGTCGTGGCCGGGGGTCCCGGGATCGACGAGGCTGCGCAGAAGCGGGTCGGAGACGTGGCCGTCGAGGAACAATCCGCCCTCGAGCAGGCGATCGAGGGGCTCGCGGCCGGGCAGGACGAAGAGCGCGCCGATCCGCCGATGGGCGAGCGAGAAGGCGAGCGCGGCGAGCTCGTCGAGCTGGTCGGCGGCGGGCCGCGGGCTCGCGTTGCGGATCACGACGACCGTGATGGTCTCGAAGAGCCGCCGCAGATCGTCCTGGAAGACGACGACGAGCACGAGCGCCGCGACGGCGATGAAGCCCTGCAGGAGCGTCGTCGTCAGCCGCAGATCGAGCCATTGGGCCGTCCAGAAGAGCATGGCGATCGCGAAGACGCCGCCGAGCGCGATGCGCGCCCGCGCCTCACGGACCCAGGCGATCAGGACCCAGAGGAGGCCGGCGACGATCGCGATGTCGAGGACGTCGACGAAGCGGAGCGCGCCGAGGACCGATCCCATGCCGCCCCTCCCCCGGCCGTGGCGGACCCGTCCCGCGCCGCCGCGGAGGCAGACCGGATCGAAGGGCCACAGGGCCGCGATGTGGGGGGTACGCGGGCAAAGGAGCCCCGCGGATGCTGCCGGTGTAGCGCAGGAAGCCCGCCATCGCGAGGGAATGGAAGGCGAACGCGGCGGATCCGGGCGGCGCGGGGCTCTGGTACGCTCGTCGCGGCCGTTCCCGCAGCCGTCGCTGGGGCGATCGTTCGCCGCGGATCGAATCGGCCTCGGCGCGGAGAGCGCTCGAGCGCGAAAGCGAAAGAATGAAGGGAGGCAGAGAACGATGCGGTATCTGCACACGATGGTGCGCGTCAGCAATCTCAAGGAATCGGTCGACTTCTATACGAACAAGCTCGGGCTGATCGAGCTCAACCGCTACGACGTCCCGGCCGGCCGCTTCACGCTCGTCTTCCTCGCTGCCCCGGGCAACGAGCTCGCCCAGGTCGAGCTGACCTACAACTGGGATCCCGAGGTCTACGGCGGCGGCCGCAACTTCGGCCACCTCGCCTACGAGGTCGACGACATCTACGCGACCTGTCAGGGCCTGCTGGACAAGGGCGTCACGATCCACCGCCCACCGCGCGACGGCCGCATGGCCTTCGTGCGCTCCCCCGATGCGATCTCGATCGAGCTGCTCCAGAAGGGGAGCCCGCTCGCGCCGGCCGAGCCCTGGGCCTCGATGCCGAACATCGGGGAGTGGTAGCCGGCCCAGCCGCGCGGGCCGCAGCGACCGAACCGACTGCACCCGCCGCGCCGGCCGCGCCCGCTCCGGTGAACCCGGGAGACGATCCCGGATCCGCCGGATCCGCGGCTCATTCGCACGAAAATCTCGCGCAGCCGACCTGCAACGCGCTCAAGCCGGACTGGACCGGTTCCGATCCCGTTGCACATGAAGCGACGTGAAAGAAGTGCGCCCATCTGGCTCTTTTCGTTCGTCGATCTGGCATTCCTGCTGCTGATCGCGTTCACCTGGCTGGCTCCCGATCGGGCGAAATCCCCAGTCGAGCTCGCCGAGCTCGAGCTGCCCCGGATCGAGCGCATCACGCCATCCGATGCGGCCGCGACCGGTGCGCCCGTCTGGCAGGTCCGGGTCCATCCGCTCGCGGGCTCGGACGATCCCGCGACAGCGCGCGCGCCCTTCGACCTCGTCGAGCCGGGGGTCGACACGCCGCACGCGATCGATGCCGCTGAGCTCGAAGCGGGCCTCGCGCTCCTGCGTGATCGGGGCATGGCGCGCCCGCTGCTCGCGCCCCATCGCGACGCCCGCAGCGAGGATCTGCTCGTCGCCGTCTCGCTGCTCGAGAGCGCGTGGCAGGGGGATCGCGGCGTCGCGGTGCAGCCCCTGCCCGCCGTCGCTTCGCCCGCCGGATCCAGCGCGGACGATCGCGGAGCCCGATGACGCGCGATCCGATCCGTCGCCGCTTCGGGAAGGGCAGCGGACGCCTGCGCGTCGGCCTGCCCGCTGCGGCTGCGCGCCTCTCGGCGCTCGCCCGTCGTCCGATCCGCTACGAACGGCGACTCACCTTCGTCCCCGTCGCGACCGCGGCGTTGATCGCCTGGCTGCTCGCGACCAGCCCGCTGCTGCATCCGCCGCTCGCGCCGACGCTGCCCGAGACGATCCAGGTCGTGATGCAGGCGCCGCCGGCTCCGCCCCAGCGCTCGCCGGCGAGGACGCCCGAGCGCCAGCCCCGCGCCGCCGAGCGATCGCGCCCCGCGCCGACCCAGCCC